>JBARBA010000170.1:0-18422 GCA_049792555.1 Anaerolineales bacterium | reverse complement strand
AAAAAAGCCAGTCGGAGGAGCAACATGATGAGTCTGAAAAGCAAGAGCGAGTTGATAGAAGTAATACGGCCAAGATACCTGAAAGCCAGCAAGATTGAAAAGCAAAAGATACTGGATGAGTTTACGTTTGCGACTGGCTACCACCGGAAGCACGCAATCCGAGTGCTGAAAAACCAAGTTCAAGTTCAAAATCGCCTGTTTAATGGCTTCATGCAATGCTATTATCGGCGACCCTTCTTCTCCGCCTATATATTTCCCTGGGCCACAAAAACCATCAATATAGACAATCCGAGCGTTTTTCGATCCCAATATTGGAAACCATGCCCCCAAGTATTTGCGCAGAATTTCATGTTTTGCTTTGGTATGTGGTTCTATTTCCCATAGAGTTTCAGAAGGTTTTGTCATCCTTTATTCTCCCACGTATAGTAGGTGTTTCGTGCTTTTGCGAAGGTCGTCCATATCCATATCCCTTGTTGCGCGAAGGATGCCTTGATTATAGTGTCAAATCCCCCCGCGCAGGATGCAATCACGCAAAAAATTTCTCCAAAAACCCGCCCGGCGAAAGCACCGCCAGCCCGCTCTCGACCAACGGCGTGAAATGACGCAGGTTGCCCGTCGCCAGGGCATCGGCATGGGCCGCCAGGAAGACCTCGGCAAAGGGCAGGTCGTCAAGGTCGGTGAAACCGTCTGGGGAAAGGGGGGCGGCGGCGATGGGTTGACCGGTCAGTTCGATGTGGGCAATCACGGCGCGGGCGCGCGCCGGGCGGATGCGCAGTTCGGGGCGGGCCAGCACGTCTTCGTATTCCCCCAAAATGCGGTCGTCGTAAGCCACCTGGAAGCGGTTTTCCAGCGCCAGGTCGAGGATTTTCCCCGGTTTGCCTGCCTCGTTCAACAGCCCACTGACCAGGACATTGGTATCAAGCACGACCAGCATCAGGGTTTGCGCTCCACGCGGGTGTCCTGGATGAGCGCGTCGATCTGCTCGTCGCTCATTTTATCCAGGCCGTCGCGGCGGGCCTGGCTGCGGATGGCGCGCGCGGCCATTTGCGCCCGCAGGCGCGAGACCAGCAGCAGAATATCGTCCATGTTTTCGCCCCCGGTCAGGTCGATCATCAGGGCAAACGGTTTACCGTCCACGGTGACCACCAGTTCGCCCTGGTCTTGCAGCTTGCGGCGCAGGGCGGCGGGTTCATTGCGTAAGACGCGATAGGGGATAAATTCCATGTCAGGCTCCTTTGTGGCGCGATGCGCTACAAAGATTGTACAACCGTTCGCGCTCTTTTGCATCCATATAATGCAGAAGTATCAGGCAGCAATAGGATGTCACCGGCAGTGAATTTTAGATTGACAGCCGTACTCTTTTGTGCTATTCTGTACGGCAAGGAGCCAGCCATGCAAGAGACCAAGTTAACCGTGCGAGTCCCGCGTGATTTGTTGGAAAATGCCAAACGTTACGCCAGCAAAAACCATACGACACTGACTGATTTGATCGAAGCCTATTTGCAGCGCTTGCCTGTCGACGAGTCGCTTGAGAATGCGCCCATCGTGCGCAGCCTGAGCGGCACGCTTTCAGAAAAAGCTTCGGTTGCAGATTACCACAAACACCTGCAAGAGAAATATGGACAATAAGCTGCGCGTGCTGATCGATCTCAATATTGTTTTGGATGTGTTGCAGCGACGCGAACCATTTTATACAGCATCGGCCCAATTATTGGCATTGGCAGAGATCGGTCAAATCGAAGGGCTGATTGCGGCGCATTCCGTTACGACTCTGTTCTATCTGGTCTCGAAGACTCAGTCTGCGGCGGCGGCGCGCGCCACGCTGACCAGCTTGATGCAGTTTTTGAAAATAGCCACGGTCAGCCACGATACGATCGAGCAAGCCCTGAATTTGGCTTACAAAGATTTCGAGGATGCCGTGCAGATGGTTGCCGCGTTGCAGTCAAAGGCAGATTTTCTCATCACCCGCAATCTCAAGGATTATCAGCCTCCACTCATTCCTGCCATGCAACCTGTCGATTTTTTGGCAACTCTGTCTGATGGGAAAGGCCGCTGACCAAACAGGCTCCGCAGTAGCATTTTATGATTATCAGACAATGCCCCATGCTAAAAAGCATGGGGCATTTGTCTTTGGAGAGAGCAAGTCTTCGCCCACGCCCCTACTTGATCAAAATCTGCCCTCCCGCCGAGCGGCCCCACATGCCCAGGTCGTACATGGCGTAGGCCTGGGTCGGCAGGGCCGTGAACTGACCGGCGGTGGTGGCGCGGGCATAATAGGTAAACGTGCGCTCGCCCTTGTCGAAGGTGGTGATAAAGAAGACCACCCGGTCGCCGCGGATCTCTTTGTAGTTGTAGCCGTAATCTTTCCAATAATAATGCGTTAAATCTTCATATTCACTTTGGCTTACCGCGTAGTTGGTCGTGTTCAGGCCCTCGTTCAAGGCTTCCAGCCCGCCGGGCAGGTAATCTTCCACCGCCAGGAAGGAACTGTCCTGGGGGACTTCCACGCTCAGCTCCACTTTGACCAACTGCCCGGCGCGCAGCGCTTCGAGCGGCGCGTCTGTCTCCGGGTCAAGGTAACGGCGCTTGACAATGATCTTCCCGGCGGCTGCGGCGTCTGTCTGCAACAAATCATAGCGGGTGGAAAGGTCGAAATACAGCGGGTGGTCGCCCTGCGTGGTCACGAGCAGCGTGTTCAGGCCGTCCTTGAGTTGGTCGAGCGGAATGTCCAGGCTGATGCTGGCGTTGCCGGTTTCGAGCGTGCCGGTGAACAGGCTCTTGCCGTTCACCGATACGTCGTAAGGCGTTTTCCCCGCCGCGTCTTCCTGCGTTTTCAGGTACTCGGTCAACGCCAAAATCGTGAAGCTGGTCTCGTTGGTGCTGCCCCAGCCGTAAATTCCCCTGCGCTGGCCCGCCAGGTATTGCACCATGCCGGGGATCAGTTCGTTCTTGGGATCGATCGTGGCGAAGGCCAGCAGCACCAGGGCCGTCGCGCGGGTGGTGGAGGCCATCGTCTTGTGGTAATACGTGCCATCGTCGCCGGGCTGCGGCCAATAGACCTGGCCGTCCCGTTGCAGGGCGCTTTGCGCGAGCAGCGTCAGGATGGTTTGGGCCTGCTCTTTTTCGTCCAGGCGCGCCAGCGCCAGGGCCAGGGCGGCCTGGCTGAAGGGGTCGAGTTCCTTGATCGACGCGGCAGCCAGCGCCAGCGTTGCTTCTTTGTCGCCGCGCCCGGCCTCGGCCAGACTGTATAAGGCATAGGCATTGGTGCGAATGTCAGACTCCGAGGATTTCATTCCATATTTGAGCCACGCGGCTGCATCGTCCATCACTTTTGGCTCGATTGGATAACCGGCGTCATCCATCAGCCCCAGCCCAAACAGTACCCAGGCGGTTTGATAGGGCGTGGACTCGTCATCGGTCCACCAACCCCAGCCGCCGTCGTTGTGCTGGAACCCGTACAGACGCTGGATGCTGGCCTTAATGAGTGGGTCGAGCCTGGCTTGCAGGGCAGGGCCGCCGATGCCAAGCTGCGCGGAGGCGCGGCTCACCACCGCATTCGGCAGGGCGCGGCTCATGGTTTGCTCCACGCAGCCGTACGGGTAGCCCGTCAGGTATTCCAGTCCGTTCAACAGGGTGCCGCTCATCGTGCGGTTGAGCGTCAGGTATACCTGGCTGGTCTGCCTTTCCAGCCGGGGCAGGGGCAATGCCAGGGTCAGGGTTCCGCTAAATTGACCGGATTGGTTTTGGACGTCTTTGACGGCTGCCGGTTGCAGCAGCAGCGGCAGGCGGACGGCGTCCAGGACTCCGCTCGCGCCCTGGACCGTGACCGTGACTTCGGTGGGTTTTGCCCCGCTGACATGCACCCGCCACCCGACGGCTTTCACCGCGCCCGGCTGGAGCGTGACCTGCTGGTCGTTTTGGCCCTGCACTTCCAGCCCGTCCGCCGAAAGGTTGACCTTCACCGTCCGGGCGCTGGCGCCGTAGTTGTGGACGAAAGCCGTCAGCGTAGCCTGGTCGCCGCTGGTCAGCACGCGCGGCAGGCTGGGGCGCACGAAGACTTCTTTTTGGGTCTCGATGTTGGCCTGGGCCTGTCCCACCTGGTGGTTGAGCGTCACCGCTTTGACGGTCAAGCGCCAGCTTGTGGTGTTATCGGGCAGATCGAACGTGATTTTGGCCTGTCCGTTGGCGTCGGTTTCGATGACCGGGAACCAGGCCGACGTATCGGGGAAATTACTGCGCGCCGCAGGCGGCGCCTCGCCGCCGCCCCCGCCGCCGCGTCCGCCGCCATCGAAAATCACCCGCGAGGGCGCCATCGAATCGAAGGTATCGACGGTGTGCTGCCGGGGGCCGTAAAACGCATCGAAAATCGCCATGCTCGGGTCGGCGGCCAGGGCAAAAATGGCCTCGTCCACCACCGCCAGCGAGAGTTCTGCCAGCGCGGGTTTGCCTGCGGCGTCTTTGACTTTGATCACGGCGCTGACTTTTTCGCCCGGCGCATAGACCTGTTTGTCGGTCTGGATGCTGATGTTGAGCGCTTTGGCGCTGGCGTCCACCCGGATTTGCGTCGAGGCTAGGCGCAGGTAACTGTCGGATGCGGTGACGGTATACCATCGGCTGCCAAAGGGCTGGGCGTCCTGCGACGGAGCCTGCCAGGCGTTGACGGTGACGTAAACGTTGGGGGCGTGTTCGGGGATGATGTCGGTTTCGATGATGGTCAGCGGGGCCTTTAGTTCGATTATTTTGGTGTTGATGACGCTGCCGCGCTCGAAGGTCAACAGGGCCGGGCCGCTAAAGGTCGATTCGATCGCAAAGCGCGCCCGCTCGTAAGGTTTGTAGGAATCTTTATCCGCCGAGATCGAGAGTTGCTGATCCTTGTTGCGCTGGAACCAGGCGCTGCCCTCCTTGAAAACGTAGAGCCAATTGCTGGCGGTCAAGTCGTTTCCGAGAGTGTCTTTTCCGCTCAACGACAATTCGTAATAGCCTGCGACAAGTTTAATTTGCTGTGCGGCTTTGCCCTGGGCGTCGGTCTGGAGTTTGTAGGTCTGTTCGGTGGTGTCATAATCAAATTTTGTCCAGACCCAGGTTTTGATGGTCAGGGTCAAATCCCGTTTGGCGACCGGTTGATCGAACAAGTCTTTGTCCTGGGCGCGGACGGTCACAGTCTGGTCCGGGGCAAAGTAATAGCCGCCCGTATCCAGGCTCAATCTCTCGGCGGCGGGGTATACGTCCAGGTTGTAAGCGCTGGAAACCGTCTGGTTGCTGCCGTCGTCGGCGGTCACTTCCATGCGGATGGTTTGATACTCGTCTCCGTACCCATAGTAATAATTATTGTTCGAAGCGTCGTAAGGGGCCGGGAAAGAGATGGTGGCGTTGCCATCCTTGTCAGTGCTCGTCGAGCCGGAGATGGATGTTTGCACAAGCTCGGTATGATAAAAATTGATATCAAGATTGGTATCGGCCAACGGCTCGCCAAAGTAGTAGGCCACGTTGATCTGCATCTTAACTTCCTCGCCCTGCGAAAACCTGTCCTTTTTCTCGGGTTGCAGCGAGGTGATTGTGATCTGGTAATCGGGTTTGCGATAATCTTCCACCTTGAAGGGCTGCGCGGTGACGACGCCCTCGACGGTCGTCTCGATCTGGTAAGCGCCGAGCATTGCGCCATCGGCAATGTCCACTGCGCCGTTGACGGTGCCGAAGGAATTGGTATGCAGGTCGAACGATTCGACGGTGTTCCCGCGCGAATCCAGCACGCGCACTTTGACGAGCGTGCCGGCTTTGGGCAATTCGTAGCGCACGTCGTTGTCTTTGCGCACGATGGCCTTGAAGTTCACCGTCTGGCCGGGGCGGTAGATGGGACGTTCGGTGTAGACGTACGCCAGGTAAGGCTGGCCTTCCGGCAGGTAACGCGAGGGATCGTTGTAGTTATAAGGCTCATAAGCCTCCCAGCCGTTAAAGCCCGAAATGGTCACGTCTTCCGGCTGGTTTTTCTCTTGGGTGCGGGCCGAGACCAGCATGGGTTCCGTCCCCGCAGGGATCGGGACGCGGTATTGGCCGTTTCCGTCCGTTTTCCCTTCGCGGATTTTCTCCCCGCTGGCGCTATAGACGCGGATTTCGGCGTCTGCCACGTTTTTGCCGTTGATGTTGGTCAACCAGACGAACAGGCTGTCGCCGTTGTTTTTGACGACCAGCGTGTTGCGCGTGACCACCAGGAAGATCTGGTCGTACAGGCGGTCTTTGGAACGCATATTGACAATGTACAAGCCCGGCGCAAGTTCGCCCGGCAGTGCGGTTTCTTCCACTGATCCCTGGTCTTCCCCCTGGCCAAAGGTGCGCGTGGAGACGTTGCTCCAGGTGGAGACCGGTTTTGCGCCGTCGGGGATGGGAATATCGCGTTTGTTGCCCGACGAGCGATAGCTGTAATGGTCGGCGTACAGTTTGGCAAAATCGATCAGGTCGAAACGGTAGGCCGAAAAAGTCGTGTCGTCGCCGCCGTCAAATTGCAGTTTGCGCGGGCCGCCGGCGTCCACCACCTGGATGTTGTCGCCGTACTGGCCGAAGGTGGGGGATAGCGACCACGATGAAGATACATAGAATGGCTGTTGATACGGCTGCGTAATGAGCGCCCCGCCTTGCGCATCCGTCACCGTTGTGGCAACCCCGATCATATATTGGGTGTCCGGTTTGAGCAACGCATCGAGCGTATAGGTCAACGTTTCCCCGCCGGCGCTTTTCTCCCACTGGAATTTGCCGGGCGCGGCGGGCGTCAGCGAAAAGGCCTTCTCGGCGGAGGCGTGCTCCACGAGCGTGTCGAACTGGAGTTTGATGGCTTCCAGATCGACGTTGGCAACCCAATAATCTTCACGGCTATATTTACTTTTTTCGATGCCCTGCTCGACCAGGTGGATGGGCGGCAGGCCGCTGAACTTGATGGCGGGCGGAACGGTTGTTTTGACGCCGTACATGTCCGTCAGCGGGCCGGTAAAGGTGAGCGTGTACGCCTGTGAAGCCGGGATCGCCTGGCTGGCGGTGAAGGTGGCCTGGTTGGGGTTGGTCCACTTCCATTCGCCGTCCAACGCAGGCGCAATGGAAAACGGCAGGTTGCCGGCGCTTTGTTCCAGCGCATTCTTGAAATTCAGTTCCAGGGTGGCCGGCCCGCTGAGCGCGGCGCTCACTTCGAAGGGCGCGAGCGCGTAAAACCAGCGATAATCTTCGGCCAGGTATGAACCGTCAGCGGCAAACAGGCTGCCCGGCCCGCCTCCGCCGCTCAGGGTCAGGTCGTAGCGTTGGTTGTATTCCAAAGGCTGCAGGAGTTTGATCTTCAGAACGCTGTTGATCGTCCAGGTAAGCTCAAAAGGCACCGCAGGCTCAATCGAAAGGATGGATTTGCCCGCCGTCGTATCCATATCCCGGTCGAAGTCGATTTCGATTTCAGACTGGCGGTTGGCCAAAGTACCCGACTTGGGCGTCAGGTCGAGCACGCTTGGCCCGGTTTGGACATGCGCCACCCATTCGGGCGCGTCTTTGAGCGCTTTGCCGTTGGCGGCGCGTAGCGCCGGGTCAAGGAAAAAGGTGTAGGCTTTTTGGGCGTCCAGCAGGGACGCGGGAGCAAACGTCAGCGCCGTCCTGGCTTCATTCCAGGTGGCTGCGCCTTGCAGGCTGGGCCAGACCAGCACCGGGTTCGGGCTGCTATCCGGCTGCATGGGCGTGTTGAAGTGGATGACCAGCGTCCCTTTGGGTGGGAACTGTTCCAAGTCGATGGCCCCGTCCGGCCATGCAACGGGGTCGGCGTCTGCCCGGACGATGGGGGTGGGCGGTTTCGTGGGGGCGGGCGTGAGGGTAATGGTTGGCGTGATTGTGAAGGTCGGCGTGGGCGTGAGACTCGGCCCGGGTGTGAAGCTTGGCACAGCCGTCAGCGTTTGCGTCGGGGCGACCGCGGCGGCGTTGTAGCTGCCAGGGGTAAAGATCAGCGCGCAGATTGCGAGCAAGGCAAACAATTTGTAGGAACGATTCGAATGTGACATGGCAAATACCCTCCGGTGTTTTGTGTAAAATGCTTCCCAATGGTTCCAACTGACCAGGTTTATCTTCCGGTGTTATTATAGTTTCAAATCTCTTGACGGGATGCAAGAACCAGGTCATTTCAAGATTGACAGCCGTATTCTTTTGCGCTATTCTGTGCGGCAAGGAAACCCGCCATGCAAGAGACCAAGTTAACCGTGCGAAGCCGGGTGTTACGCCAGCAAGAGAAATATGGCCGATAAGTTGCGCGCGCTGATTGTTTTCAAGGAGATGTGATGATGAAACAGTTTTCAAGAAGAGAAATCCTGCTGATCAATATAATGGTCATAGTAGTAGGCCTGGTCCTTGATTTGGTTGGTTTACTGGCTTCCGACGCATTACTCCGGGCGTTGCTTGAATCCATCGGGACCGGTCTGATTGCAACGGGCGGTGTAAATTTTCTGGACCGGATCCTGGTCGAACGAGAGAATGGGCTTCAGATCGTCTCCTGGCAAAGGTCAGCCACCGGTAAATCCATTTACAACAAAAAATATGAAGCCGAAAAAGTGGATATTCTTGGTATTACGTTGGACGAAGTATTGGAGGAAATCGTCAGCCAACCGCAGAAGATGCTTTATCATATTTTTCATCACCGCGCGCGCCTGAGGCTGCTCTTCCTGCATCCCGACGCAAAGTTTCTGGAACAAAGGGCCATGGAAGACCGCATGTCCAGGGATGCCATGCGCGCGCGGCAACTGTTGAGTGTCGAGCGAAGCGTAATATTTTATAAATTCCTTAAAAAAGAATACGAAAAGGCCTCACGTAATCAGCGTCTTGTCGCAGGTTTAATCGGCAGCGTTGATATCAAGCTTGTTGATATTTGTCCCTACATCAGTATTTTCCGCGTAGATGATGAAATGTATTGGGGTATATACACATCCGACGTGAGTGGGAGAGATTTACCGCTTTTCCTGGCCAACGATGGTGAAAAGAAATTGCTATTTGGACAAATTAAACAACATTTTTATGCCCAGTTTAGCAAGGGATTAACGTCTGAAGACAATTATTTGGTGAAGTTGAATTTTGGCCCACCCGTTCTGAACACGGAATTGGTGGAAGCGCTTCTCGGGGCCGAGAAGGTAAAGAAGCTGCTGGCGTGAATAACAACAGACATCCGAAGTCGCAGAGATTTCGGATGTCTTGTTTTCTTGCCTGACATCGCTCCGATGTCTTACGGGAGCACGGCAGGTTAATAGTGACCTTGCGTTGCAATGCTTGATCGACTTGAAGAAGCTGCCTTTGGCGGAGATCAACTGCTCCGCCGGTTCTTATTGTTCTAAAAACCACTCCGCTGCCGAGCGGTTTTCGAAATAGTTTTCATTCACAATGAAATGATATGTCCAATAGTTTTCACTGTCAATGAAAACTATTGGATAATTCTGGTTCTTCCGTTTTTGCCTGGAAAATCAACCACCAAGTCACAAAGCCACGAAGATTAAGGTCTTTTTACATCAAGACTTCGCGCCTTCGTGGCTTCGTGGTTAAAAGCTCTTGGGCCTTCCATTAATCTTGGGAAAGCCATCGTTCTTTCCGGTTTTGGTTACAAACCATTCGACTCCTAACTGAACAACACCTGCACATCCTCCCTGGTGATGGACTTGAAGAAGCTGCCTTCGGCGGAGATCAACTGCTCCACCAGTTCTTTCTTGCGCGTCTGCAACTCCAGGATTTTCTCTTCGACCGTGTCGCGGGCGATGAATTTGTAGATGAAGACCGGTTTGTCCTGGCCGATGCGGTGGGCGCGGTCGGCGGCCTGCATTTCGACGGCCGGGTTCCACCACGGGTCGAGGTGCAGCACGTAGTCGGCGGCGGTCAGGTTCAGGCCCACGCCGCCCGCCTTCAGACTGATCAGGAAGAACGGGATGGATGGATCGTTCTGGAACAAGTCCACCTGGCCCTGGCGATCTTTGGTCTTGCCGTCGAGATAGGTGTACGTCAGCCCCAGCTTTTTCATCTCGACTTCGAGCAGATGCAGGGTCTGGACGAACTGCGAAAAGATCAGCGCCTTGTGGCCCTCGGCGTGCAGGGTCTCCAGCGTTTCGAGCAGCGCTGCGAACTTGGCCACCTCGCCTTTGTACGTCGGTTCGACCAGCGCCGGGTGGATGCAGATCTGGCGCAGGCGCAGCAGCCCTTCCAGGATTTTCATGCGCGCGTCGTTGACGCCGCCCTCGTCGATCAGGCCGAGCAGTTCGGCGCGGTAATGGTTGCGGGTGTGTTCGTAGAGTTTGCGTTGGGCCGGTTCCAGGTCGGTGTAGATCAGGCGCTCGGTGCGGGGCGGCAGTTCGGGGGCCACCTGCTGCTTGGTGCGGCGCAAAATGAACGGGTAGACGATGCGCCGCAGCAATTGGGCGGTATCGCCGTCGCCGCGGCTTTCGATGGGCGTGGCAAATTCGCGTTTGAAATAGTCGATGTTGCCCAACAGGCCAGGGTTGGTGAAAGCCACCTGCGACCACAGTTCAAAAGTATTGTTCTCCACCGGCGTGCCGGTGATGGTCAGGCGGTGCTCGGCGTTGAGCAGGCGCGCGGCCTTGCTGCTCTGCGCCATTGCGTTCTTGATGGCCTGCGCTTCGTCCAGGATGGCGTATTGGAAGCGGTATTCGCGCAGGTGTTCGATGTCTTTGAGCATGGTGCCGTATGTGGTCAGGACGATGTCGTAGTCGTTGAAGTTTTCAGGCTCTTTTTTGCGGGTCGCGCCGTAATATTCCAGGATGCGCAGCCCCGGCGTAAATTTGGCGGATTCGCGCTGCCAGTTGGCCAGCAGGCTTTTGGGGACGACCAGCAACGAAGCGGCGACCTGACCTGTAGTCTGCTCCCGCAGCGATTGGAGAAAAACCAGCACCTGGACCGTCTTCCCCAGCCCCATGTCGTCGGCCAGGATGCCGCCGAAGCCGTATTCGCGCAGGAAGTGCAGCCAGTCCACCCCGGCCTTTTGGTAGGGGCGCAGTTCGCCGACGAAGCCCTGCGGCAGCGCCACGGGCTGGACGCCGTCCATCGTTTTTAGGCGTTCGCGCTTGCGGTGAAATTCGGGGGCGATGTCGGTCTGGGATGCGTCGGCGAGCAACTCGTCGACCAGCGAAAGCTGCATGTCGCTCAGGCGCAGGCCGTCGTCGGTTTCTTCGCCCAGGTCGAAGAGATGCTTGTAGCGTTCCAGCCACTGTTCGGGGATTTGCCCGATGGAGCCGTCGGCCAGTTTGATGTAACGGTCGCCCTTTTTGAGCGCCTTGCGGATATCGCGCAGCGCCACTTCCTGGTCGCCGTATTGCACGATGGCTTGCAGGTCGAACCAGTCGATGCCGCTGGTGATGTTCAGTCGGATGGTGGGCGGGTGCGGGTTGACCTTGCCGAGCGAGTCTTTGTCGCCGTAAATCTCGAAGCCGGCGGCGGTCAAGGCCGGGATGCTGTGCATCAGGAAGTCGTACGGATGGACGCGGGCGCGCATTTCGAAGGTGGCGTAGGGCTGTTCGCGCCCGGCGCGCTTGAGGCCGTATTTGGCGTCGGTCAGCAGCGCGTAAGACTGCGCTTCGCGTTCGGCCTGACGCCGGATACGCGCCATGCTCCACGAGCCGGGGATGTCAATGACCGTCTCGGCGGGCGGATATTGCTCGGCGTGGACTTCATATTCGCCGTAGCCGAAGCGCAGGTCGGCGCGCAGTGTGCCTTCGTCGTTGCGCAGGTATAGGCGCGGCAGGGCGTCTGCGCTAACGTCGTCCCAGGTGACGGCTTCGCCGTCGATGGGCACGCGCTCGGCGATCTGACGGAAGTATTTTTCGCGGAAGGCGTCTTCGTCTTTGGCGGGGATTTCGAGGGGGAAGCTGGAGAGCAGGGCCAGGCTTTCGGGGTTGGCGACCGGCGCGAGGTAGCGTCCCAGCAGCGCCCAGGGCGGGTTGTCCACCACAAGGTACAGGTTCTCTTTGACGGAGGTGAACAACTGCCCGTTGAGTTCGATGCCGGCCTGCAGCGACAGGTTGTCGCCGTCGCGGGTCAGCGCGGCGCGGATTTCGACCGGTTCCGTGACGATTTGCACGCGCTCGCCGAGCTTTTTGCGCTCGCCCATCAGGAAGATGGGGGCGTCCAGCTTTGCCAGCAGGGGCAGGTAAGCGCCAAAGTTGGAAAGCTGGTGATAGTATCCCGAACCATTGATGGAGAAGTTGAAGAAGGCCACGCCTTCCGGCGGCAGGTTGGTGCAGCCCGCCGGGTTGACGGGCTGATAGGGCTGTTCGACATATTTGAACCAATCGCGGTCTCGTTCCAACAATTGGTTGACTTCTTCGGGGGGCAGGTTGGCGTCGCGCAGGGGCGTCCAATCGGCGGCTTTGAGAACGCAAGGCGACAGGAAGAATTGGCGTCCCTGGTAATAGTCGGTGCTTTGCAGGATGTAGATGGCGGCGTATTTCTGGACGTGTGCGCCGGTTTTGCGGCGCGGCGCGGCTTCGAGCGCCTGCGCGAGGCGGTATTGCCAGTTGTTTTGGACTTCTTCGGTCTTGAGGTAGCGGCTGACTTCGAGCGCGGCGGCGATCATGTGTTTGCACATCCGCGCCCCTTCGGCCTGCGGGCAGGTGCAGCCGAAGGCCAGACGGCCCTTGCCGCTGAGTTCGAGCTGGGTTTCGTAGTCGCGGCCTTCGCTGCCGACCACACTGCACAGGACGAAGTTATCGCCAAATTCCAGGATGGTCACGCGCCGGTCGCGGAAGTATTGTTGTCCGCGTTGGACGGTTTTGTAGTCGGTGTATTGATAGAAGGGGAAAGCATCGATGATTTGGGGGGTAAGCATGGGGGCGATTATACAACGTGGAGGCCCCCTTTTCAGGCATTTTGGGTATCTACTCAATATTTCGGGGAAATTGGAGGTGAAGGTGGTTTCGATATGGCGGCGGAACAGCACCGCCGCCTACCCTGCGATAAACTTAGGGTGCCGCGCTCAACCACCAATTATTGAGATCATGCGTTAATCCGAATATTAGAACAAATCCCTGGCCTGTTTGACAATTGCCAGCGCATCCGGGTGGGTCAGGATGAGCAAGTCGGCCCCGGCTTGCAGCATGGCGAGGCCGGTGGCGGCTTCCCAGTACATGCCGCGCGCTTTGAGCGCGCCCCAGACCGGCATGTCAGCTTCCGGCAGGTTGGCTTCCCTGGTTTTCCAGACCTCGGCCCCCAGGATGGATACCATCGGCTGCGAAAGCAGCGCGTCGCCTTTCAGGCAGGCCAGCCGGGCGCGTTCCATGATGGAATAGGTATATTCCAGCCCGTAGCCCAGCGCGCTGGACATGTGGTGCATGACGATGCGCTCCTTGGGCAGACCGGCGTCCTCGCACAGGATGTTGAGCTGTTTGGCAAGATTCACGTCAATGGGCGTTTCGGCAATCAGGGAATGGCCGAAGGCCATGCAGGCCGCCGCGATGGTGCGGTAGTTCTCGTCCACCGCCGGACCCACCAGGCAGCGTTCCCCGGCCGCGGCTTCGCACAGGGCGGGCAACAGTTCCCGGTCTTTGTCAACGTGGCCGCTGCCCAGTAGTATCAACGGGGCGGATACGTTCTCGATGAAGGTTTTCACCAGTTGCACAGATTCGGCCACCGGGGTATCCTGAAAGTCCGGGTGGCTGCTGGTCAGGTGCAGGCAAATGGCATCAGCCCCGCGCTGCAAGGCGAACTGCGCCCATTCCACCGGATGCCCCAGCACGCTGCCAAAGGATTCCGAGAGCACGTCGCTCCACTCGGACGGTTTCACGTCCCAGACTTCCAGGGCCAGGGCGGGAGGAAAGCTGGTGGAACCTTCGGAATGCAGGAACGGCAAAGTCTCTGCGCCCCCGATGCTCAACACATGCGAGCGCGTGCCGCCGTTTTCCGGCGTGGCCCCGATTTCCAGCGGGATGACTTTCCCACTCCAGGTTAATTTGGCTTTTTCGATCACTGGACTTCCTCCTGAAGAATTGCGGCTCTCCCGTTTCTGGCGGGATTTATCCGCAGATTATGTAGATTTCGCCGATTTTTTAAACAGAATCTGTGACATCGTGCCCGTAGGGTAAATCGGCGCAATCTGCGGATGGATTTTTGCTCTCTCCCGTTAAAGCGGAAGAGCCAGAATTGTTTTCCATAGCTGCCGGATGGCGTTCAGCGCCGCTGAATCCGGGGGAATTTCAAAGATGGTCTGGCCCTGGATGGCCATGCTTTTGATGGCCGGGTCTTCGGGGATGAGCCAGGCGTTTTCCACGCTGCTTTGTCCCGGCTCGCGGCGGGTGGCCACCAGCAGGATGCGCCCCACTTTGATCTGGAGCTGCGGCACCATCGCCAGGATTCTCTCCGCCGCCAGCGTGGAGGCCTTATCCGGCCCCATGACCACCAGCAGCACATCCACATCGTCGGTGGTGCGACGGCTGAGATGTTCCATCCCGGCTTCGTTGTCGATGATGACCACCGGGTAGGCGTGCTGGAGCTTGGAAAGTTCGTTCCGCAGCAGGTGGTTGACCGCGCAATAGCAGCCCGGCCCCTCCGGCCTGCCCATGCAGATCAAATCCACGCCGTTGCCCTCGGACAGGCATTCCTGCACGCGCAAATTCATGTATTCCAGCTTGCTCATGCCTGCCGGAACATCCTTTTCTTCGCGGATGTCGGCCAGGCTGGTGGATTCGGTCAGCCCCAGGTACAAGCTGAAATTGCTGTTGGGGTCCGCGTCCACGGCCAGCACCGGCCCGGCGTTGGCCTCCAGGCAGACGCGCACCAGCGCGGCGGACAGGGTGGTTTTTCCGGTGCCGCCTTTCCCGGCGACTGCAATGCGTAAATTCATCATCTTTGTTCTCCAAACGAAACCGATGGGAAGCGCGATAGCTCCGTGTGCGGCAGGAACAGGGCCGCGTTGTAGGCGTCCATGAAGCCGGGCGCGTTGCTCAGTTCGATGCAGGTGACGCGCGCCGCGAAGGCATCGATGCGCGCCTGCATGGCTCTCGAGAGCAGGTACAGGCGCGCCCCGGCCAGGGAAGTATTTCCGAGCGCCTGGAATTTGCGCCTGTCAATATCGGGGAACAAGCCCAGGCAGATGGCGGCGGGCAAATCCATGTGGGTGCCCAGCGAACCCGCGATGAGAACCTTGTCCACGGCGTCCCAGTCCATTTCGATTTCCTTGAGCAGGGTCTCGATACCGGCGTAAACGGCGGCTTTCGAGTAGATAAAACTCTTGATGTCCGTCTCCGTCAGGAAAATGGCCTGCCCGGAGCCGGATTCGGCAGCCGGGACGATTTCGTAGCACAGCTCCCTTTGCGAATTTTCTTTCACGCCGGGGGAGCTTGTGTCCAGCCTGCCGGAACGGTCGATCACGCCTTTTTGGAACAGCACCGCGATGGCTTCGAACAACCCGGAGCCGCAAATCCCCTGCGCGGCCTGGTTTCCCAGGATGGCGGGAATTAAGCGCCGTTCGCCCTCGTCCCACGCTACGGCGTGGATGGCGCCTTTTTCGGCGCGCATGCCGCAGGTGATGCCTCCGCCCTCGAAACAGGGGCCGGCCGAAGTCGAGGAACACAGCGCCCATTCCTTGTTGCCGAGCACCACTTCCCCGTTCGTCCCCAGGTCAATGAAAAGGATGGTTTCGTCGGATGTGTCCACGCCTGCGGCCACCGCCCCGGCGGTGATGTCGCCGCCCACGTAACTCGCCACGCTGGGGCAGGTAAACAAAAGGGCGCTGGGGGCGCACACCATCCAACGCTGGCGGGCCTTGATGGCCGGAAAACTGGTGAAGGCCGGGATGTACGGTTCTTTGCGGATGTGCGTGGGGCTGATGCCGTGATAGATGTGCAGCATGGTGGTGTTACCCGCCACGGCTGCCGCCAGAACGTCCCGGGCGTCCACCCCGTTCTTCGTCAACAGGGCGTTTTGCAGGCTGGCGATGCGTTCCCGCGCGGCCCGGGTCAGGGATTTCAAGGCCGCTTTTTTGTCACAGGCCAGGATGCGGGCAATCACGTCCGCGCCCCACGCAATTTGGGGATTGGCCGAAGTCGCCAGGTCGATCACCGCGCCGGTTTGCATTTCCACCAGGCTGACGGCCAGGCTGGTGGTGCCGATGTCCACCGCCCAGCCGTAAGACGCGCCTGTGTCGCTGCTCACCGAGACCACGTTCAGGCGGTTTTCGGCTTCGAGCAGGCGCAGGCTCACTTCCCAGCCGGAGGCGCGCAGTTGTTCGGGCAACGTTGCCAGCGCCGCTTCGGGGATGTGGATGTCGAGTGTAAAGTATTTTTTGAGTTCCCGTGCCAGCCTATCCGCGTCGCTGCACGAATCCTGGAGCGTGGGCGGTGGCAGCTTGACCCGCATGGCCTGGAATATTGCCGGAGCGGGAGCCGCCTGCTTCAACAACGGCGAATAATCCGCCGTCGAAGGCACCAGGTCGCCGATGCGCGACTCAATCGGCACGGAAATGACCGCGTCCGAGCGAGGATAGGCCTGACAGGAGGTGAACCGGCCCTGTGGGTCTGGTTTGAGCGCCTGGTATTGGTCACGCGCGTCCACCAGTTGCCCATCAACGAGGCGCATCTGGCAGTGATCGCAGGTTCCCTGTCCGCCGCACTGACTGTCGATCAGGAAACCAGCCTGACGTGCCAGGCTGAGAATGTCCTGGCTGCCGTCGGTTTGCACGGAGATGTTTCCCGGCTGGAAGGACACTTGCAAGGTCACATCAAGCCTTCCAGATCGTGCGCAGGAACTTGGGCAGGGCCGAGGCTTCGCGCGGCCCCACAACCACCTGCCAGCCGGATTCTTCTTCCAGTTCGCCGCTCAACGAGGCCACCAGGCCGGGGATGATGATTTTCTTGTGGGACACTTTTTCGGCCAACTGGAATTGGGTTAGGGCCTTGGTGATGGTGCTGCTGGAAAACTTGTCTGCGGCCCAGGCCGTCAGCACCGACATGCCGTCTGAATCGGTCAACAGGATGCGGGTGGGAACCCTGGAGGCTTCCACTTCCGGTTTGATGGAAAAATAGGTCAGCGAAAAATTGGTGGTGACGATCAAGGGCGCATCCGGCCCGGGAGCGCCCACTTCGTAGACGCCCGGCTCCATCATGATCGGCTTCTGCGGGTCGGTGTACAGGTTGAAGCGCAGCGTAACCAGCGGCAGGATGAATTCCGGCGCTACGTCAGCGAGCGCCACGATGGAAGCGTACTTGCAAATCGCCGCCGAGGCCAGCGCCAGCCGTTCGGCCTGCGTTTCGGCCTCCACCGAAACCAGCACCGGATGCCCCAGGCCGCGCTCGTTCTTCAAAATCGCCATGCGCCGGATGGTGGTGAGTTGCTCCACCATCCCGCGACTGCCGCCTCCCGGCTGGATCACCAGTTCCTTGATACCCTTGCTTTCCCACAGGGCCGCCTTTTCGGAAACGGCTTCGAGCGTCTCGCCCGATACCACCAGCGGCAGGCTCTCGCTCTTTGCCAGTTCCACCCAGGCATCTTCATCATATCCGGGTGCGCCCCACAGCAGCGGTTTCTTGTCTTTGCAAACGGACAGGGCTGCTTTGATCTCTTCAATGTCGGGAGTATGCAAAATCAGGGCAAAATCCAGGCTATTGGCCGCCTCCGCTGCCGATTGGCTGAACCGTTCGGGCTGCCCGCCGCCGGATTGCAAGACCACCGCGTCCACCGAGACATTTTCGCCGACCCGGTCGAACTGCAAGCGGCGGATTTTCTCGCAGCGTTCGCGCACCTGTGCGAGCGAATCGTGGGCCGGGATGGTGATGGCGAGGCAAGTGGGGTGGTAGAACGTTTTCTCATGTCGGAATAGCACCGTTTCGCCGCCGCAGGTGACGCGGTGCGCTGCCGCGCCGAAGGTCAGCGTGGTGATCGGCGGACGCGACTCCCGTGAGAGCACGGTCTTGGTTTCTTCGGAAACGTCCGGGCAGGCCGCCAGTTCGATTTTCTTGGCAGCCAGCGCCATGGCGAAGGCCAGGCAGGTGGGATAGCCGCATTTTTTGCAATTCGTGCGGGGCAGTAACTTATAAATTTCGAGTCCGGTAGGCATTTAATTCCTCTTTTTCAGCTTATTCAAACATACTCATCATCTCAATAACCGGTGGTTGAGTAGGCGGCGATGCTGTCTCGCCGCCGTATCGAAACCACCATACAACAACAATTTCCCCGAAATATTGAGATGATACAAACATACCATTAAAACCACGGATCCATCGCCAGCGCTGGGTGGCCCACCTGGGTCAGGTATTCCAACACCTGGTCGCTGTCAACGGCTTTGGTCTCGTCGGCAATCTTTTCCAACAGGTCTGGCTCGCCTACTTCCGCGGCCCGGATTTGCATGGCTTCGCGCAGGGTTTCCTTAAGTTCGCTGGGCATCCAGACGATGCGTTTCAGGCCGCCGTCGGCAGAAATGAACTTTTTGC
>JBARBA010000169.1:0-3961 GCA_049792555.1 Anaerolineales bacterium | reverse complement strand
TGATTACGGTTTGATCATGGGGACAATCCTTTTCTATTCATTCGTCGTTGCCGTTTTCAATCTGATCGTCGACATCATGTACGCCTTGATCGATCCGAGGATACGTTATGATTAAAAGGTTGATGCTGTGACAATGGATACAGCGCTAGCCCCTGTCGTCGCCACCAGGCCTCATCGCACGCTATGGGCAGAAGCCTGGACGCGCCTGTTGCGCAACAAGCTTGCAGTGGTGGGCGGCGTGGTTATTATCCTCGTGGCTTTGGCTGCTATTTTTGCAAAATTTTATTTGAAATATGATTTTGCTACACAAGACTATAATTCTATACTGCTCCCCCCAAGCTGGGCACATCCTTTAGGCACTGATCAGCTGGGGAGAGACACCCTGGCTCGCCTGATATACGGCGCACGAACATCCCTGTCAGTTGGTATTTTCACACAGTTCATAGTAGTTCTAGTTGGACTTCCCATAGGGGCATTTGCAGGCTTCCTCGGCGGACGCGTGGACAACGTTCTTATGCGATTTGTGGATGTCATGTACGCGTTTCCGGACATTCTTCTCATTGTCCTTTTAAGCCAAGTTTTGCGCGGTACAAGTTTTGCCAAATTCGGTGGCGGAATATTCGTAATATTTCTGGCGATCGGCTTGGTCAGTTGGGTGGGTATTTCCAGGCTGGTGCGGGGTCAGGTGTTATCTTTGAAGCAACGTGATTTTGTGACCGCAGCGCGTGCGCTGGGCGGCAACAGCCCGTATATCACCGCCCGGCACATATTACCGAACGCTCTGGGACCGGTTATCGTAGCCGTGACCTTCGGCATTCCGAGAGCGATATTTGCAGAAGCAGCTTTATCTTACATAGGTATAGGCGTCATACCTCCCACCCCTAGCTGGGGCGCCATGCTTTCTGACGGTTATACTGTAATGTTCGCTTCGCCCGGCCTCGTTATTTTCCCAGCCATCGCAATCGCTGTTCTGATGCTTTCGTTCACGTTTCTTGGAGATGGCTTGCGGGATGCCCTGGACCCAAGGATGAGAAGATAAAATGGCGTTATTAGAAGTTAAACATCTTGTCACCGAGTTCCACACGCAGGACGGTATAGTCCATGCAGTCAACGATGTCTCATTCAGCGTGGACAGGGGTGAACTGGTGGCCATAGTGGGGGAGAGCGGTTGCGGCAAGACGGTAAGCTCTCTTTCAGTGATGCGTCTGATTCCCGAACCGCCGGGCAAGATTGCCAGTGGCGATATTTTCTTCGACGGCGTCGACATTCTGCGGTTGCCTAAAGAAGCAATGCGCAAAATCCGCGGCTGCAAAATGTCCATGATTTTCCAGGAACCGATGACCTCCCTAAATCCGGTGTTGACTATCGGACGCCAGTTGACCGAGTCGCTCGCCCTACACAAAGGGTTAAAAAAGAAAGAGGCGATGGCAGAAGCTGCCAGCCTGCTCCAAAAAGTAGGCATCCCCCAGGCTGACAAACGTTTGAAGAGTTACCCGCACCATTTTTCGGGCGGTATGCGCCAGCGGGTAATGATTGCAATGGCCATTTCATGTCAGCCCAAATTGATCATAGCGGACGAGCCGACCACGGCTGTTGACGTTACGATCCAGGCGCAACTCCTGGAACTCCTTAAAGGTATCGTAAAAGACCTGGATAGCGCCCTAATATTAATCACGCATAACCTGGGAGTGGTCGCACGCTACGCCCACAGAGTTTATGTGATGTATGCAGGGCGCGTGGTCGAATACGGCACCGCGGTCGATATTTTCCATAGTCCATTTCACCCTTACACGGTTGGATTGTTGGGTTCGGTTCCTCGGCTGGACGAACCTCGCAAAATGCGCCTACGTTCCATTGAAGGCCAACCGCCAGATTTGATCTGCCCACCTAACGGTTGTGCTTTTGCGGCCCGTTGCAGTTATTTCGTTAAAGGCGAATGTGATGTGATGTCATTCAAAATGGTGGAAATGACTCCGGGACATTTCACCAGTTGTCTCGTAGCTATCAGGGGAGAAACGCCTTGGCAAAAGACAACGTCCTAATAGAAGTTACCAACCTGACCAAGTATTTCCCGATAGGTGCGGGAGGTTTTCTGCGGAAAAAAGTCACCGAACTCAAGGCCGTGGACGGCGTCACTTTTGCTGTTCACCACGGCGAAACGCTCGGCCTGGTCGGTGAGTCCGGTTCTGGGAAGACGACGGTGGGCAAATGCGTCCTTCAACTACACCGGCCGACATCTGGCGAAGTAACGTTTATGGGCAAGAACCTGGTGGATCTTACCGATAAACAGCTCCGGCCTTTCAGGCCGAAATTACAGGTTATCTTCCAGGATCCATATGAATCGTTGAATCCCAGGTTCACGGCTTATGACATCATCACAGAGCCATTAAGGTTGCATCATGCTTCCAAAACCGAGTGCCGTAACAGGGTAAAAGAGCTCTTGGACATCGTAGGTTTGGCACCTTACATGGCGGAACGCTACCCCCACGAATTTTCGGGCGGGCAAAGGCAGAGATTAGGCGTTGCCCGGGCATTAGCGTTACAACCCGAATTCATAGTCTGTGATGAACCACTGTCAGCCCTTGATGTCTCGATCCAGGCGCAGGTACTCAACCTTCTTGATGACCTGCAGCGGCAGTTCGGTGTCGCCTATCTGTTCATCTCGCATGACCTGTCTGTCGTCCGGCACATCAGCCATCGGGTCGCGGTGATGTACCTTGGAAAAATTATGGAAATCGCGCCGCGGGATGCCTTATACGAGAGACCCCTGCACCCTTATACCCAAGCTCTGCTGTCTGCGGTTCCGGTGCCAGACCCCAGGGTCGAGGCCAAACGGAAGGTCATCCTGCTACAGGGTGAGCCGCCCAGCCCATTAAACCCGCCATCCGGCTGTGTATTTCATCCGCGTTGTCCCAAGGCCTTTGAGGACTGTGCCAACGTGGTTCCGATATTGAATGACGCGGGCAACAGCCATTTCGTGGCTTGCCTGTTGTACAAATCTTCCTGGCCGTAATAGCTCGTCAGACCCCAGCCTCAGGGGCTGTTTCGCTGCCTTTAACACTAGCCGCAACTGCGGCTTCGATTATATCTATTTGAGTAGTGCCCCATGAAGCTGTTCTGCCATTGATCAGGATAATTGGCAGCGCCCAAATGGCGTAGGTATCAAACAACTTCACTACCGCCGAGTAATTCTCGTCCTCGGTATCTATTGTTTCGATATTGATGATTTCGGCGGCGGCGCCGGTCTTAAGGTCAACAACCTTTTTGATTGCATCAATCGTCTCCGACGATTGCCCGATGGGGCTTCAACCGCTGCTGCATCCATCTTGCGATAAAATGATGATCTTTGCATTTAGTTCGGACATAAATCCATCCTTTCCTACGTCGGTGAATTGGTGAAATAACGCCGCCTGAAATAGTGGGCCACGTTGACCAGGCTGATGAGAACCGGAACTTCGACGAGAGGGCCGATGACGGCTGCGAAGGCAACTCCCGAGCCGATGCCGAACACAGCCACCGACACGGCGATCGCCAGTTCAAAATTGTTGGACGCAGCGGTGAGAGAAATCGCCGCAGTTTGGGCGTAATCCGCGCCGATCCGGCGGCCAAGGTAAAAACTAACAAAGAACATAACGACGAAGTAGATCAAAAGCGGTAAAGCGATCCTCAAAACGTCCAGAGGTAGTTGAACGATGACGTCGCCTTTAAGAGAGAACATGACCACAATCGTGAATAGAAGGGCGATCAGAGTGATGGGGCTGATGCGCGGGATAAAGCTCTTTTCATACCAATCGCGTCCCTTTTGCTTCAATAACAAGTAGCGCGTCGCCATACCCCCGAAGAACGGGATTCCAAGATAGATCAGAACGCTACGAGCAATATCTACGATGGAAACGTCAACAACCGCTCCCCCCAGCCCAAACCATGTTGGTGCTACTGTAATAAAGACGTAGGCGTAAAC
>JBARBA010000168.1:0-3634 GCA_049792555.1 Anaerolineales bacterium | reverse complement strand
GTTGAAGGTTTCGATATGGCGGCGGGACAGCACCGCCGTATCGAAACCACCGATTATTAAGATGATACATCCAGGGCTTATTCCGACCGCAGCGCATCCACCGGTTGCAGGGTGGCGGCGCGGTTGGCGGGGTAGATGCCGAAAAACAGCCCAATGGCGGTGGAAAAGACCGTCGCCAGCAGGTTGGCGAGGAAGTTGAAGAAGGCGATTGAGTAGTTGAAACTACGTCATTTCCACTTTCTCTCGCCGGGTGTCCAGCGACGATGGTCTCGTTGAACAGGCATTGCCAATCCGTGCAAAGGCCACTCCAGAAATACCCATATCTTTTCGATGAGCAGCGACAAATCATTGATCTCGCTGTTTTCCAGACCGGACTTTTTCAAGAAAGCCAACCAATTCCGCCGATACTTTGTTGCAAAATCGACGGTCAACGAAATTGGTCTTTCAACCGGAATGATGGTATCGCGCTTCTCGAATGTCTTTGCAACAGCCCTTTGCAAAGACCGGTCATCAAGCTCGAAAGATTCGGAGATTAACCAAACGTCATAATAATCTTTCCAGCGACTGGGAATATCTGCGTAGCGTTGCATGGCGTGAAATTTTTCGGCAACAACCGATTCGACAGGGTAAGTTCTGATCTGTGTATCGACCATGCCCTGTAATAAAGTTGGGAAATTTGTTACGACCGGTTCAGAAGTAATTTCATCCGAAAACCCAAAATCGATTTGCATCGGTATGCGCGCCCTGCCCAAATATCCCAGGAAGCTTGCGCGAATGCCTTTGCGATCGGCATCAACCTGGGTAACTTCCACAACCAGTGAAGCAAGATCAAAGTTCACATCATCTTCCGGCGCGGATACTGAAATCGCCGCCTCGATTGCCTGAACGATACCTTCTTGTTGGTTTTCCAAAAGCCCCAGAAAATCCATATCTTTGGTTGGGCGACGCAAGGGAATTTGCCAACCATGAAAAACCAGGCCGCCTTTGAGAATGAAGTTATCTGCATACTCAGTTTTGGAAAGACGATAGAGAAATCGTTCCATGCCATAGTATTGAAGGATTTCGCCAAAAGGTCTTCCCAATTTTCTGGCTTCGTTGACCAGGCGACCATGAATGGAGGCCGCCATATCCCTGGGATGTTCACTCATAGCAGCGTCTCCACATAAGGCCGAATCAATTTCTCAACCCGGTTGATCCTGGCATATTCCATCAGCAGGTGAACATTCGGGGAAGGTGCGCGCATATAGTCTTTCAGCGCTTCCAGCGCGATGTCAGCGCCGATGCGGTTGCGATATTTGAAACAGTCTGTGATCGTTTTTTCTTTGTCATATATCCGTATTGCCACCCCATCGATGATATGTTCTTGAATACCTGCCAGGTATGGTTTGTCTGATAGGTAGAAAAACTTGAGGGGCGGGTAAGCGATCCTGGGTTTTTTGGTTGCTTGCGGCAAAGCGATATAAACCTGGTGTGGGATTTGAGTGGTCAATTCGTGAAAATAAAGCGCAGAAATGAGAAAGATAACGCCTTTCGGGATGAGCAGGCCCACCTGGACAAGATCAGGATTTCCAAAAGGCTCGCTTTCTGCCAGGCGGTACAAACCGCGAGACTCTTTGATCAATTCACCGGTATGCAGCATCTCGTAGAGGACGTGTTTCGGTATCCCAAGCCGGATCGCTTTCGAAGCGCGGAGAATACCCTGGTTGTCGCCGAATGTTTTTTTGTGGGTTTCGAACTTTTCTTTTGCCATTGTGTTTCATCCTGCCCCAATTATACAACGAAGTTTCTGTACTTTTTATTAAAGTACAGAAACTTCGTTGTAAATCTTTTTGCTTCCCCAAATATCTCCGTAAAGCAAACGAACGACCACCCTATCCGGCAGTCGTTCGTCTTTTTGATGAGTTTTTGGGGGACAGTTTATTCCGACCGCAGCGCCTCCACCGGTTGCAGGGTGGCGGCGCGGTTGGCGGGGTAGATGCCGAAGAACAGCCCAATGGCGGTGGAGAAGACGGTCGCCAGCAAAACGGCGCTCAGACTGATGCTGGGGACAAAGACGGTATTATTGGCAGCCGCAATCTGCCCGACGATGGCGGCAATCAGCCAGCCCAGGAAGATGCCGATCAAGCCTCCGATCAGGCTGAGCAGGGACGATTCGGCCAGGAACTGTACCAGGATGTCGCGTTTGCGCGCGCCCAGGGCCTTGCGCAGGCCGATCTCGCGCGTGCGCTCCGTGACCGAGACGAGCATGATGTTCATGATGCCGATGCCGCCCACCAGCAGCGAAATGGCGGCAATGCCGCCCAGGAAAATGGTCAGCACGCCGGTGATGGTGGCGGCCGTTTGCAGGAAACTGGCCTGCGAAAAAACGGTGAAATCGTCTTCGCCGATGGCGGTGCGGTGCCGGGTTTGCAGCACGTTGGTGATTTCCTGGGTTGCCATCACGACCGAATCCGAATTGACGGCTTGCGCCATGATGATATCCACGCGGTCGGCGGCGCGCGGGACGATGCGCGTGCGCGCAGTGCTCATGGGGATCAAGACGACGTTGTCCTCAGAGCCAAAAGCCGAGCCACCCTTTTTCTCCAGAACGCCGATCACACGGAAAGGCTGGCCCTCGATCCGAACCGTCTCGCCGACCAGACCTGCGTGGCGGTTGAAGAGTTTATCGGCTACTTCGACGCCGAGTATGGCAACGGAGGCGCGACCCAGCAGGTTCTCCTGCGTGATTATTTCGCCTTCAGCCACCTTGTAATTGCGCACCGGGAAGTATTCGGGCGTGACGCCCGCCAGCGAAGTGCTGGTCTGTTGACCGCCGGCAGTAACTTCAATGTTGCTGCCCTGGATGAAAGCCGCCACCTGCTGCACGTGCGGGGTCAAAAACGGGTCGCCGAGCGCCTGAGAATCCTGAACCGTCAACGGGCGGATGTTGCGCACCTTCACTTGCTGGTTGCCTGAAAAAACGAACAGCAGGTTGGTGCCGATGCCGCTGATCGTCCCGGTAATCGAGTCTTGCGCGCCCTGACCGATTGCCAGCATGGCGATCACCGCGCCGACGCCGATCACGATGCCCAAAACGGTCAGCCCTGAACGCATTTTGTTGGAATTCAGGCTTTCGAGGGCCTCGATCAATACCTGTAAAAGGCTCATGCTGGCTCCGTATCTACGACCCCATCGCGAATGCGGATGATGCGCTGGGTCTGCGCGGCGATTTTCGGGTCGTGGGTGACAATGATCAGGGTCGTACCGCTCTCGCGGTTGAGGTTCAAAAGCAGGTCCATGATTTCCTGGCCGACTTTCGAATCCAGGTTGCCGGTCGGTTCGTCGGCCATGATGATGGCGGGGTTATTGACCAGCGCGCGCGCAATTGCCACGCGCTGTTGCTGACCGCCGGAAAGTTCATAAGGGCGATGGTTGATGCGGTCTTCCAGGCCAACCGCGATGAGCGATTGGCGGGCGCGTTCCTTGCGACCTTTGGTGACGCCGGAATAACGCAACGGCAGTTCGACGTTCGAAAGCGCCGTTGCGCGCGAGAGCAGGTTGAAAGATTGGAAAATAAACCCGACCTTGCGGTTGCGCACGTTGGCAAGCTGGTCGTCGTTCAACTTGGCGACGCGCTCACCATCCCGGGTGTACT
>JBARBA010000167.1:0-5389 GCA_049792555.1 Anaerolineales bacterium | reverse complement strand
GCCAGCATCCAGACCGGCACATCCATATTGATGCGCTTTTGTTCCTCAGCGGGACGGCGCGTCTTTGAAAGGTCAAGGTCTTGAATAATACTTTCGCCGTCGTCGAATTTTTTATCGAAATCAGAGGCTGTCGTTTTCATATAATTCGATCTCCTCGTCTCTTGAACGCCGCACCGAGATAATACGCATGTTCTCGCCGCGATAGGTAATTACTGCCGACCAGTGCTTCCCGTTGATTTTTCCAATAACCAAAAAGCGCGGCTCGTCCAAATTCTTTGCGGGGATTTCAAGATGGAATTCATCATCCCATAAATGCCGGGCTTCTTCGAAATCAATGCCATGCTTGACGCGGTTCGAGTCACTTTTGGACGGATCATATTCAAAAGGCATGAAATAAATTATACCAACAAACCATGCTGGCAACTCTAATTTTTGATCGTCACCATCACCGTCGCCGTCGTGATACTGTTGTCGCTGTGGACGTTCAGGCCGCTGGTATTCCACCCGACCAGCGCCCCTCCTTGAACGGCGACGGATTAGCAAACCGGGAAGCCCGCACAAGGAGCCTTTCTGCATACAAAGACCGTTAATTAAATACTTGTGAGAATTCCCACGTTCATGCTATATTTATTTATCACCCTGGCCTTTCTGAAACTCAAGGAGAAAACTCACATGAACCAAATCAAGCACAAATCCATAATGGCACTGCTTCTGGCTCTTGCGGCGCTTCTGGCGCTCGGCATCTCGCTCGTCAGCGCATCCGGCAAGCAATCAGCGTCATCCCGGTTGCTTGCCGCAATAACCCCGACGCCGCGCCGAACAGACGCCTTTACCTTCTGCGCCTATGAGGGCGGAACTTGCACCGTTTATACCTTGGCTCCCATTTCGGTACGTTTTGGCGCAAACGGTCAATATGTTTTCAAGCCAGTTGCCAGCTGGGGCGGCAGCATTGCCTGCACGGTCGCAGCTTTCGGCTCCGATCCCGTTCCCGGCACGGCCAAAGAGTGCCGATATATAGCAGCTCCATTCACGCCCGCTACCGTGGGTTATACCCCCTGCGCCACTGAAAATATGACCTGTCCCTTCAGCGGCACGAAACTGGTGCGCTATGGGTATAACGGTCAATATGTATTCAAATCCGCTACCAACGGCATCACCTGCTCCTATACCACTTTCGGCAGCGACCCCTATCCATATCAGGCTAAAATGTGCGCTTATGCAGCCCCGGTGCCCGGCGCCGGTTGGACAAAATGCGCCGATGATGGAGGCTCCTGCACCGCATCACCTTATCAAGAGCAGACCGTGGCCTACGGCGCAAGTGGCAAATATTTCTACAAAACGGCTGCAAGTGGTACTACACTTACCTGTAATACCACAACGTTCGGCGGCGATCCCATCGTTGGCACGGCGAAGTCGTGTTATACCTACACCATCTCCGCGTCAGATTATGGCACTTCTTACACGTCCTGTGGCTACGAAAACACACCCTGTGCCTTTAGCGGCACGAAACTGGCGCGCTATGGCACCGGATCGAGCGCTATCTATAAGCTTGCCACCAACGGCATCACCTGTAGCTACACCGCTTTCGGCCTCAGCACCCCCCCGGGCGGGTACAATCAATGCTTTTATGCCAAATCGCCGGCCGCACCCGTTGATGGTTGGCAGTTCTGCAACGGCGAAGGAGGCGCATGCTCCAAACCCATGAATTCATCCCCGAATCTAACGGTGGCATACGGCGCAAACACTTCATTCGTCTACAAAACTTTCAGCGCGGGATTTACTTGCAGCCTCGCAACATTTGGCAGCGATCCCCTCGTTGGCACGAACAAAGGCTGTTACATAATCTCCGAATCAGACACGAACGGCTGGACGCGCTGCGCAAGCGAAAGCGGCACCTGTTACTTCCTCAGCACACAACTGGTGGCCTATGGTGCAAACGGCTCTTATACTTACACGACTGCCGCCGGCAGCATCAACTGCAGCGTTAGCGCTTTTGGCAGCGACCCCATCGTTGGCACAGCCAAATCGTGCTATTACAGGAGCAACGCTGGAGAATAGTTCAAGCGCAAAGTCTTTTGAAAATCAAGTCAAATAAATATTCCTGGCAAAACAGAAGAGACCCGGCGTGGGTCTCTTCTGCTACTGCCCGGCAAATATGGCCGGATTGGTGGGGTTGATAGAGCGTGTTGCAGCCGATACTGAGGGAAGAAGCATAAGAACGGGCAAGAATTTGCGAGATAGCAAAGCGAAAAACCCAGTGCAACAGCCCGTCAATTAAATACTTGTGAAAATTCCCACGTTCATGCTACATTTATTTATCACCCTGGCCTTTCTGAAACTCAAGGAGAAAACTCACATGAACCAAATCAAGCACAAATCCATCCTCGCACTGTTTCTGGCTTTCATGGTGCTGCTGGCGCTCGGCGTCTCGATTGCCGGCGCCTCCGGCAAGCAAGCATCCCCGCAACGTCCACTGGCTGCCGCGACGTCTACGCCGAGCCAGTCGGACGCATTTTACTTCTGCGCAAACGAAGGCGGTTCTTGCACTATTCCTGATAGTTTTAACCCCGCTTCAGCCCGCTATGGGGCAAACAATCAATATATTTACAAACAAGGCTTCGGCTATGTTAACTGTACCGTCGCAGCTTTTGGCAGCGACCCCATTTATGGTACGCCCAAGACTTGTGCTTTCATAGGAATGCCAGTAGATGGTATGCTCGGAAGTACTGCTGATCCCAATGGTTATAAGTACACGGGTTTTACAGCATGTGGCACCGAAAACACGTATTGCTCGTTCAGCGGCACGAAATTGGTGCGCTATGGGATCGGCGCGAAGCAAAATTATAAAGTTGCCACCGGTGGCATTGCCTGCACCTACACTGCTCTTGGCGGCGACCCCGCTCAGGGTTTTTACAAACAATGCCTGTATGCGAACCCCGTGACGCCCAACGACCCAAGCAGCGGTTGGTTATCATGCGCCAGTGAAAACGGAAACTGCTGGACAGACTTCGGTGACACCGTGGCCTACGGCGCCAATGGCGCGTACTACTATAAAGTCTCCCCGGGAGGAATGATTGGGTGTAACAACACAACGTTTGGCGACCCCATTCGGAACGTAACCAAGTCGTGCTATAGAACAGCAGAATGGGACCCTGCAGGATGGACACGCTGTGGAGGGGAAGGCGACACTTGCTACTTTCTTGGCAATAGAACAGTGGCTTATGGCGCAAAGGGCTACTACACCTACCAGAATGCCACCGGCAGTATTCACTGTGGCGTCGACGCTTTTGGCAGCGACCCCATTTGGGGCACGCTGAAGTCGTGCTACTACAAAACGCCTAATGGTACGTATCCTACCAAGCAATAGTTCCAGCAAAGAGTCTTTGCGGGGAGAAGACTGAGTGTTTTTCGACATAAAAGAGACCCTTGGCCGGGTCTCTTTTATGTCAGGGGTTCTTGACCGCCACCACCACCGTCGCCGTCGTAATGCCGTTGTCACTATGGACAACGAGCAGTTGCAGCGCGTACAACCCGTCCAGGCCGCTGGTGTTCCACTCGGCCAAAATCCTCCGGTCGGCGACTTGCTGTCCGCGCCAATCTGCAGTCTGTCCCTGCCGGCGCGGTCAAGCGCATTGCATAACAGCGCTTGAGAAAACAAATTGGTTACCGACCATGCCAGCATAGCAAAAATCGGTTGGATAGCCATCATTGGCAATCCTATCCAGGTAACGGATAAAATAGCACTCACCGACAAAAGGGCCTCCATTGAGGGAAATGGCCGTTGAAGCCGGGATATTGATCTCGATATGTTCGTTATATTTAAGGATGCCTTCGTTTGAAGTGAGGCAGCAGGCGCCCATATCCAAAGAAAAAAACTGCACATTCAAGATGAGCAACGGCATATCCATAAAACAACTCCTTTACAGGTGGGCTGTTGTTGAATGATGCTATCGTATCATCATGATGGGGGAGGTACCCCAGGCGCTGCGGCGTTTTGCTGCGCTATAGTTCCAGGATGCCAACTACAAAAGCAAAAAGACAGTGATTGGCAATCACTGTCTTTTTGCTTTTATGGGTATGGTCTGTTTTCTTACCCGCGCAGCGCGGCCCAGCCGGCGTAGCTGGCGCTATCGCCCAATTCTGCTTCGATGCGCAGCAACTGGTTATACTTGGCAACGCGGTCGGAACGGGCCGGGGCGCCGGTCTTGATCTGGCCCATGTTCAGGGCCACCGCCAGGTCGGCAATCGTGCTGTCTTCGGTTTCGCCGGAGCGGTGCGAAGTGACGGCGCGCCAACCGGCGCGCTGGCAGGCTTCCACAGCCTCGATGGTCTCGGTCAGCGAACCGATCTGGTTGACTTTGACGAGCAGCGCGTTCGCGGCGTTTTCCTTGATTGCGCGGCGCACACGCTCGGGGTTGGTGACCAGCAGGTCGTCGCCGACGATCTGGCACTTATCTCCGATGGTCTTGACCATCAGCTTCCATGAATCCCAGTCGTCCTGGGCCAGGCCGTCTTCGATGGAAACAATCGGGTAGTCGTTAACCCACTTGGTCCAGAATTCGACCATCTGCGGGCCGGTCAGCTTCTTGCCTTCCTTGCGCAGGTTGTAGGTCTTGGTCTCTTCGTCGTACAGTTCGGACGCCGCCGGATCGAGCGCAATCGCCACGTCCAGGCCGCGACCAGCCTTGAACCCGGCCTTTTCGATGGCGGCCAGGATGACTTCCACCGCTTCGACGTTGGCTTTGAGCGCCGGGGCGTAACCGCCCTCGTCGCCGACCAGCGTGGTGTAGCCCTTTTCTTTGAGCGTGACTTTGAGCGCGTGGTAAATCTCCGCGCCCCAGCGCAGGCCCTCGGCGAAAGACGGCGCGCCGAACGGCATGACCATGAATTCCTGCGCGTCGGTCGATTGCCAGGCCGTGTGCGCGCCGCCGTTGAGGATGTTCATCATCGGCACCGGCAGGACGTGAGCGTAGACGCCGCCGATATAGCGGTAGAGCGGCAAGCCCAGCGAGTTGGCGGCGGCTTTAGCCATCGCCAGACTGACGCCCAGGATGGCGTTCGCGCCCAGCTTGGACTTGTTGGGGGTGCCGTCCAGCGTCAGCAGTTCGGCGTCGATGGCTTTCTGCTCGGTGGCGTCCCAGCCGAAGAGCGCGTCGGCGATAATGTCGTTGACGTTGGCGACGGCTTTGAGCACGCCTTTGCCGCCGTAACGCTTCTTGTCGCCGTCGCGCAGTTCCAGGGCTTCATGCACGCCGGTCGATGCGCCGGATGGGACTGCCGCGCGGCCCCAGGAACCGTCGGCCAGGATGACTTCAACTTCCACGGTGGGATTGCCGCGCGAGTCAAGAATTTCCTGGGCGCTGATGCTTTCGATTGTGCTGTCCATTGT
>JBARBA010000166.1:0-4526 GCA_049792555.1 Anaerolineales bacterium | reverse complement strand
GTCGTGGGCGGTGCTCTCGGGTTTCGCCGCGCCGGAGCGCGCCGGCAAGGCCATGCAGGCCGTCTACGAGCGCCTGAACACCAAGTATGGCATCAAGCTTTCGATGCCCGGTTATAACAGGTACGACCCGAAGGTGGGCGGCGTGACCAGTTACCCGCCCGGCGCGAAGGAAAATGGCGGCATCTTCCTGCATCCCAACCCCTGGGCGATCATTGCCGAGACGCTGATCGGGAACGGCGACCGCGCTTATCAGTATTACGCCCAGATCGACCCGGCCGGCAAGAACGACATGATCGAGGTGTACGAGTGTGAGCCGTATGTGTACGCCCAGAACATTTTGAGCGACGAACACCCGCTGTTTGGGCTGGCGCGCAATTCGTGGCTTTCGGGCACGTCTTCTTGGTCGTACCAGGCCGCCACGCAGTGGATTTTGGGCATTCGCCCCGAGTATACCGGGCTGCGCATCGACCCGTGCATCCCGGCAGCCTGGGAAGGCTTTTTGGCAACGCGCAAGTTCAGGGGCGGCTTGATGCGCATCGTCGTCCACAACCCGCAGGGCGTTTGCAAGGGCGTCGCAAAAATGATCGTAGACGGCAACCCCATTATCGGTAATATCATTCCGCTGGATTTGGCCGGCGACGACCACCAGGTTGAAGTCTGGCTGGGAAAGTAAGATGGAGAAAATCATGGACGAAAGTGTGCTCGAAATCCGCGACTACAACGGCGCGGGCTATCAACCCCTGATCGATCACGGCGACTGGCGCGTGGCGATCTTGAACTGGCTCGATAACGTGCGGCCCGACCTGAACAACACCATGGAAAGGCACATGCAGACCGACGAGGTCTTTGTGCTGACGCGCGGCAAGGGTGTGCTGCTGATGGGCGGCAACGGCACGCAGGCCGACGGGGTGCATCCGCAGGCGATGGAGATCGGCAAGATCTATAACGTTAAATGCAACGCCTGGCACGCCATTTTGTTGAGCCGCGAGGCTTCGGTGCTGCTGGTGGAAAACAAAGACACCGGCGACCACAATTCGGAGTATTGCAAGCTTTCGGCGGAACTGCACCACAAGTTGATGGAGATCGCGCAGGGCTACCAGATCGATTAGCGGGAGGGACGGGGGGGGACAAGGGGGACGGGTCGGAGACCCTGTCCCAACCCCTGTCCCAACGGGATCGTTGTGCGCAGTTGTGTCGCAAAAGTTCGACGTGGATGGCGCAAAACAAAAAGACAACCGGAGATGATCTGGTTGTCTTTTTGTTTTCGACTCTCTACCGTACATCCAGAAAAAAAGAACACGGATCAAATCCGATTTTACGGATTCACACGGATTTTTTTAAAGGGGTTTATACCCTACGGGCACGATGTCCGCGAGAATCGGTTTAATCCGCGCCATCCGCGTTCTATTTTCAGCCATCGAGTAATGTACGGTAGAGAATTTTTCGAATTCGTTTTGCTTGGCCTGTCGATCCTACAGTCCTTGCGCCGCGTTGGCCTTCAACATTGGCCCCAACAGGTAAGTAACGACGTCCCCGGCGGAGTAACTGGTTTTTCCGGCTTTCAGAAACTGGCCGGCGGCGGCCAAATCGTCGCCCGAGGTGATGGCCGGGAATTCCACGTAACCGTCTTTGCGGCGCTGGGGGAATCCGGCGCTGGCGAGCAGGTTGTTGCACAGGCACATGTGGCCCTCGGTCTCTTCTGCGAGACCGCCCTTCCTGACGTAATCTTGCACGGGTTCGGCGGCGCAACGGTAGCCAAGCGAGCCGTCTTCTCTCTTGAAGATGGAGCGCAGGAAGCCCAGGTCGCAAATGCGCGCGCGCGCCGCATAGGCCTGCGGGTCAGACATGCTGCCCGCCAAAGATGCGAGCTTAAAGGGGAAGCCGGTGGGGGAAGCGGACGGGCTGGTAAAGACCTGCGTATCTTCATCCAACACCAGGCGCAGCAGGCGTTTCTTCAAGCCCGCCTCCAGGCCCGATTCGTCGCACAAGGCAAAAGCCGTGCCCACCTGCACGCCCGCCGCGCCGGCATCCAGGGCGGCCTGCACCTGTTGCGGGCTGCCATAGCCGCCCGCCAGCCAGAAAGGCAGGCCCAGTTTTTTCATTTTCTCCAGATCGACGTGGTCTTTTTCGCCGTAGACCGGCTCGCCTTTTTCGCTCAGTTCGCCTTTGACGCGCGGCGGGGCGTTGTGGCCTCCGGCGGTGGGGCCTTCGATCACAAAGCCGTCCAGCGGCCCTTCGCTGCGTTTGAGCAAGGCCTGGGCCAGCACCACAGAAGAGATAATGGGCAGGAACCTGGGGCGTTTGAGCTGCCCGACCAGGCCGGCAATGCCGGGGAAGATGCGTTCGGGGTCGAAGTGCATGCGATGGTCGTCATCCGCCGCCGCGCCTTGCACCTCCACCCGGTAGGAGACGGCTTCGTGGTTGGCCAGTTTGTCCAGGATGCCCGCAATCTGGGTGGGGATGCCCGCGCCCATCAGCACCACGTCCACCCCGGCCAGCATGGCCCCATAGAGCGAGGCCAGGTTGGGCAGTTGGACTTTTTCGAGCAGGTTGATGCCCACCAGACCGGCGTGGCCTTCTTTCGCCAGGAAGACTTCGACAAAGTTGGCGATGGCGGTGAGTTGGTCGAGGAACCTGGGGGGCTGGAGGCTGTAGACGGATGGCAGGCTGTAGGGCATTTCGGGGGTTTTGCCGCCGGGGATGTAGTAGCGCCCGATGATTTTTTGGACCGGTTCGGGCAGGGAAAAGCCCGCCAGCGCGCGGCGCACGTGTCCGCTCAGGTCGCCGTCGCCCAGGCGGCTGGTGAGCACGCGGCCCACGCCCGTGCCGGAGACGACGCCCAATTGCCCGCATTGCGAGACGGCTCTTGCCAGGCGCCAATCGGAAATGGCGACGCCCATGCCGCCTTGGATCAGTTTCGGTAGGTTCATATAAGACTCCAGGATCAGGTGTATATGGTTTTCAGGATAAATGTTTCGCGCCGCGCAAACGCCCCCGGCCCCAAAATGCTAAACACTATTTGGGGTATTAAGGTGCGAATTAGGCTGCGCCATATCTTGCGCCAGTGGGTTGGATGACAGGCCATGCCTTAGCGCATCAGTCACAAGTTAAGCATTTTAGGAAAGTGTCAAGGTGGACATTGGCGTTAAGTTAGGGTAAATTCGCTGCCATGAGCGAAGAAAAACAACCCCGAAAAGCCAGTAGTGTCCGTCATACGCGCGCCGTTCAGAAAAGTCGTTTCAGTCAACCTGTCGCAGCGCCATCCGATGAGCAGATTAAAGAGCGTATCCGAGAAATTGTCCACCCGGCTACCTTGGCACAAGTAAGTTACTTTCACCGGCTTGGTTTACGCGAGCGCAGCCTAAGTTTTGTGGTCATGGTTGCCTTTGTGCTTGAAATGATCTGGCGACAGATTGGTAGTGTCAGCGCCCTGACACGCATCGTGCAAAAAGAGGCGATTTTATGGGAGCAACCTAAGAAAGTTAGCCAGCAAGCGATGTCGCAACGCTTGACGAGTTTACCATCCGAGATGTTTCTCCGGGTGTTGATGGATATTCTGCCAGTCATGCGTGATCGTTGGATGGAACGTGAGCGCCCGTTGTCACCCGAACTGGAGTGGGCAGCAGATCACTATCGTGCGGTATTGGCAGTAGATGGATCGACTTTGGATGCTCTCATCCGCAAAATCGGATTGCTCAAAGATTTGCCGGAGAACCCGTTAGCGGGACGCATGACGGCATTGTTGGACTTGTGTACTCGTTTGCCAGAGAAGATTTGGTATGAACGTGATCCAAAAGCACACGATCAACGTTTCTGGATGGATATTTTGTCAGTTCTGAAAGCCGAAAGCCTACTAATTTTTGACAAAGGCTACATAAATTTCTCCATATTTGTCAAACTCACTCAGGCGAAGGTTAGATTCATCACGCGCGCCAAATCGAACCTGTCCTATCAGCTTGAACGTGCCTTCGCCAAAACCGCTGCGGTTCATGATTACCTGATCTGGATTGGTGAGGATGAGACCCGCCAGCAAGTTCGTTTGATTGAGATCCAATATCGTGGCAAGTGGTATCGCTACATGACTAACGAATTGGATACTGAGCGCCTGCCCACGGCTTATGTCGTCGCTCTGTATTGGCAGCGTTGGCGAATTGAAGACGCTTACTACATTGTCAAACGCTTGCTGGGTTTAGCTTACTTCTGGTGTGGTGCGCAAAATGCAGTTGAAATGCAGATTTGGGCTACCTGGCTCTTATATGCTGTCTTGATTGACTTGACCGATGCGGTAGCAGAAGCACTAAATAAACCTTTTGCGGCTATTTCAATTGAGATGGTCTACCGCAGTCTCTATTTTTTCACAAATGCCCGACAACGTGGCGAAACCGACGACGTAGTGGCTTATCTCGCTGCCGAAGCTAAGTTCTTTGGCATCATCAAACGCAAACACACAGGTGAGAACCCATCGCCTTTGGTTTTTATACCACCTCTCTTGACAGACCAACAAATTCCTTAACTTGTGACTGATG
>JBARBA010000165.1:0-13602 GCA_049792555.1 Anaerolineales bacterium | reverse complement strand
GTTCAAGCAGGCTTTGACAGATTGCATTCAGAATGCCTATCCAGAACACAGAGATGAACTGGAAACTTTGATGAGTTGGAATTTTCAGTCGTTCGCAAATGTTAAAATCTCAGCCGTTTAGAGTATAAACGGTCGGAACAAACAACAGAACTCGGAATTTTCCCGATGACTCTATATGCCGGGGCCATCTATGGTCTGTTGCTCTTCGCGGTGATATGGATCGCCCAGTATTTCTTCTCCAGACGGCGTGCTTCTTCGGCGCTGGCGGGCAAAAAGGCTATGCTCGAACAACCTGCGAAATTCGAGCAGCAAGAAGAGACATACCGCAGTTTCCCGGCTGAAGACCGCCAGGCCAGCAAGCGGGCTGCGGAAAAGGCCATGACCGCAGACAACGCTGTGGTGAGAATGAAAAATTTGAAGGAACTTCGCGACGCGGGTATGATCAGTGCTGCCGAATATGAACAGAAACGAGCCGAGATTTTAAAGGAAATCTAAAGCAGTCAGTCTATGAGCGCCAACTGTTGTAGTTCGTTAAATCATGGGATAAGTCTATGTAAAAGCCAGAACCATCTGGCATTGTTCCGTTTCGTGGTCGGGTTCTCGCAGCAACAGGCAGTTAACGCAAGCCATTGATGCGCGCGTAATCACTCTCCGGTTATTGAATGTCACCCATCAGAAAAGAGACAAATATGAAATCCACATTGGGTTCTCCCAAATTTCTCGTGATCTTATCGGTACTGGCGCTTGCGCAGTTCGCCTGCAATTTGGGCGCGCAACCTACGGCAGCGCCCACCGCGCAACCGGTGGCACAACCTACGGCGCAGCCTGCCATTGCCACTCCCCAAGAAACGCCGGCGGGCGAACCGCAGGCCACACCCACACCGCCACCGCCGTCTGCCACCCTGTCGGAACACGGCACACCCGAAGAGGCCCAGGCCATGCTCCAAAAAGCAATCGCGCATTACAACCAGGTTGGGCGCAATCAGGCGCTCGCCGATTTCAACAACAGGGTAGCGCCATTCTTCGACCGCGATCTCTACGTCGCCTGTATCGACGCGCACCTGGTCATCTCTGCAAACGGTGGCTTTCCCAATGTGGTTGCCACACCAGGCGGGCCGCTTACCAGATCCACTTGGGATGCGGCTTCAACCACCAGCATCGGTTCGGTCAATTATTCATATCTCAATCCTGTCACCGGAATCGCCGAGCCGAAAACGTTCTATTACGAGAAGGTCGGCAGCGACGTGTGCGGCGTTGGCGCATACCATTAGCAGACGATACCGCCCCTCGACTGCGCTGAAGAACGCTCCGCTCAGGGGCTACATGGCAGAATCATTTTCTTAATATCGATATTGCCCCGCACCGTCATTACAGAACCGGATCATCCGGCTCTTCAGCAAACAGGCTCTCCCACATTCATGGAACTGCCCGTCCAATCGAGATCGCAACATTCGAAAAGGAAATCACCATGCCATCGAACAAACAAGAACACACCAGGAACAAAGCAAGTTCAAAACAACGGGCGCAGAATCGTCCTGCCCCCAGGAACGCGGCTCAGTTGCAATCCAACCCGGCCGCGGCTGTCCAACAGGCCATGCTTGATCCCAAGTCGCTAACCCCAAGCGCCATGCTCCAACTCCAGCGCACCGTAGGCAACTCAGCCGTGAGCCAAATGCTATCCGTTCAGCGCGCGCCCGCCGGTCCCGCGACGGCGACAGCCCCGGTCGCTGCGCCCGCTGCCGCTTTGCCCTCAGCAGATGAGTTGACCACGCGCCTGGCGCGCTGCATCGGCATTTGGGAAACCAACCGCGGCAAAGACGACCCCGCGCCAAAAGAATCGAGCCTGGATACGGTGGCCGGCGTCCATGCCAGCATGGCAACGATTGAGCAGGCCACCATGCCGTATGCCATCACCGCGCTCAAAAACCATCCGGCTTTGCGCGCGAAAGCCACTCCGCCGCTCACCGTCGAGGAGCTTAACACGGCGGATGCCCGCTGCGCGGCGGTCCCCACATTGTTGAGCGCTGTCGCCGCCGCTGCTGCGGCCGGCACAACCCCGGACGATTACATCAAAGACAACTCGGCTGTCATCACCGCCACCGGGCTGAGCAACGACGACGTTAAGACGATGTTCAGCGCGGTCACGCTCAAGAGCACCCTCGACGCGGCCCGCGCCAAAGTCGACGCCGAAAAAACGGACGCCGCCAAAAAGACCAAGCTTGACACGGAAACAGCGGCGATCCCCGAAGCCGACCGGTTGGGGTTGGGCGCAGGCAGCGTCAAAGCCTATATCAGGACTGAGAAAAATTGGGGCGAGAACCGGGCCGGATGGCAACGCAAAGCGGTGGCCGCCATGTCGGGTGACGTCGGGACGCGCATTGAGCAGGTAGCCTTATCCGACAAAGGCACTGCGCTGGCAACCCCGGTCATCAAGAGCCGGGTGGATGCGCAGTTGGCCAAGAACCCGGCGCCCAGCGAAGAAGACATCGTCAAAACCGTTGCGCAGCAGAATAACCCGGGCGAAACCAACTATGGCACGCATGTTTGGGATACCTATCATCGGTTGTATTAGCGTTTGCGCGTAACGTCGCAAAAGTTGCAAGGCACGGTCAATAATATGCCCAATACGTTTGGAAATTTTTTCATGCAAGCCATCATCACCTCGCCATTCCATGCGCTGCTTGGCCCCAACCTCGCGCTCATCACGGTCACAGGGCGCAAGACGGGCAAAGCCATCTCCACGCCGATCAACATCGCGCGCGACGGGGAGGCTTACATCGTGATCAGTATGCGCAACCGCACCTGGTGGCGCAATCTACGCGGTGCAGCAGCAGCGCAACTTCGGGCCGGGGGCAAAACGTATGCGGTGCGCGGAGAAATTGTCGAAGATGCGGACGAAGTCAGCGACGGGCTGCGGCGCTACTTCCAGCAGAATCCGCAATACGCCGGGTATTTTGATGTCCATATCGCCGCGGATGGTCAGGCAGACCAGGCCGATGTGCAACGCGCGGCAGCCGAACGGATCATCATCCGGTTGCTGCCGGTAACGTAACGGCGCATCGGGCACAAAATCTGCCTGCTTCATCACAAAAAGTTTATGGGAGAATCCATGAAGACCGTTGAAAATTCGGACGATTTCCTTACCGGAAAGCACCGCAGGCTTCTGCGTATTGCCTCGCTCGCAAATATTTCTGCCTGGATCGTTTTTATTGCCAACATCGCGCTTGTTGGATCACATTTTTTGCAATTTCAAAGCGCATACATGCAAAACCCGAATACGGTATTCCAACAGCCCAACTTCCTGGCAATGTTGGGCGAAAACCCGGTCTATACCGCTAATATGGTGCTGAGCCTGTTGAGCACTTTCATGACCGGGGTGGTCTATGGACTGGGCCTCAAAGGAATATCCCTGGGGCTGAACATGATCGTCGAAACCGACCTGAATTACAGAGACAAGCTGGAAGGAGAGAGCCATGAGTAACGATTTCCGCAAGCAAATGTACGACTCTCTCAACCTGAAAGAAACCGACGAGTTGGCAGAAATCTGGAAAACGAACGACCGCGTCGAGTGGTCGGAAATGACATTCGATGTAATTCAAGAGATTTTACAACAACGGCTGGGCGAACTTCCTGCTCAAAACGAGCCGGTTTATGAGCACCTTGAAGAAGAGTTGAGCGAGAATAACGAAAATCCGCTTTGGGATAAATTCACGGATCAAGACAACGCCCCCGAATTTTACAAGCCGCAAGAAGTGTTGTGGATGTATACCTGGCTGAAGCGGGCGTCCATAGCCGCAGTGGTCATAACCATCATCGTCAGCCTGCCGGAATTTATTCGGATGCAAAACATCGTAAAAACGTTTTTCGTGTTCAACCCTGCCGGAGATTTCATCGCCTGGGCCATCACCATTGTGATCGATAGCCTGGCAATGGCCTTCCAGTGCTTTATCGTTTTTTTCTCATTGAGGGCATTGGCATCCATCTTGAAAATTCTGATGGAGATGGAATTTAATAGTCGTGGCGTAAAGTAGTTCATTCGACATTCCCAGGAGAAAATACTATGCGTCGTGGATTTGGTCGTCTCTTTCGTCGTGGACCGGGGGGAGTCCCTCAGGCGCCTGCCGTGCTCCAGCGCGCCAACCAGCTCATGGCTGCCGGCAATTACCACGCAGCCGCCACCGCCTTTGAAGACCTGGCCAAACAGGCCGAAGCCCGCAGCGGGCCGCGCGCGCCCTTCTTTTTCTTGCAGGCCGGGCGCGCCTGTATGCTGACGGGCGAATGCGAGCGCTGTACGGCGCACTTCAAACACGGGCTGACCCTGCTGGCAGACAGCCAGCGTTATACCCAGTTTTATCGCGCCGGCACACGCGTTATCCAGGAACTCAAGGCGCACAAAATGGAAAACGAAGCCGGCGAAATCAGCGCCCTGATCCACGGGCACACCGTCGCCATTGCAGAGATGAACACGCAGCAACTGCCCGAAGAACAGCCCCTGCTGCCCACCCACTGCCCGGCCTGCGGCGGCCCCATCCGCTCTGATGAAGTCGACTGGATCGACGACCAGACCGCCGAATGTCAGTTTTGCGGCAGCCCGGTGCGCGCCGGATAATCATCCCCGATGCCCAGCCCCCTGACCGAGCAAGAAATCGCGCAACGTCTGCGCCAGTTCGAACACCCCACCCACTCCGAACTGCTGCCGGGTTCCGTTAAGCGGCCCCTGCGCCCGGCGGCAGTGTTGCTGCCGCTCATCTGGGCAGACGAATGGCGCATCATCTACACCCGCCGCACCGACAGCGTTGGACACCACAAAGGGCAGGTCTCCTTCCCCGGCGGCTCCACCGAACCCCAGGATGCTTCGCCCGAAGACACGGCCCTGCGCGAGGCCCACGAAGAAATCGGCATCCGGCCCGAAGACGTGCGCCTGCTGGGACGCCTGGGCCAAATGGCGACAATCAGCAACTTCATGGTCACGCCGGTGGTGGGCGTCGTCCCCTGGCCGTATGGGTTCACCATCCACACCGTCGAAGTGGAGCGCCTTTTCAGCATCCCACTGGCCTGGCTGGGGACGCGCGACAACTGGCAGGAATTCATGCGCGAGGGGGTAGGCGGTTCGGTGATCTCCTACATTCCTTTCGACGGCGAACTGCTGTGGGGCGCAACCGCGCGCATGACGGTCGATTTTGTCAAAGCGCTGGGGTTGGTCATGTCAACCCCAAGTAGAAATGTCCCCTTTAGGACGAAAGGATAGTAGTGGCTGTGGGGAAATGGGTCACTCTTAGGTAGCGGAGAGTGACCCGCTTCCCCACAATAGCGTTTTAACTCCGAGGTCTTAAAGACCTCGGAGTTCTGGAGTGATGGCTTTACAACAGCGATTGCGTAACTTCTCAATAATCGGTGGTTGAGTAGGCAGCGGCACTATCCCGTCGCCGTATCGAAACCACCTTATGACAACAATTTCCCCAGAATATTGAAAAGATACGCGATTGCGCTATTTGCCGGATACTTTCTCGGCCACCAGCCAAAAATAACTGATCTTTTCGCGGTTGATGGCTTCCAGCGCCGGCCCTGCGGCCTGCATCTGCTCGACAAACCCTTCGCCATAAACGGCGTTTATTTCGGTCTTTTTCTGTGCAGTGGCTTCCATGACCTTGGTATATGTGTTACCGGTATTTATTTCCATTACTTCCGTGACTTTGAAACCCGCTGCGGCAAGTAATGCCCGGTATTGGTCCGGTGAAATATAACCATTTACCAGGAAACCGCTGCGCATTAATTCCACTTCTTCGGGGGTGAATGGCACTGTGCCATAGCTGTCGGTCAAGACCAGCCGTCCGCCAGGGCGTAAGACACGCGCGATCTGGCGGATCACTTCGGCGCGGTCAGGCACGTGGAAGAGACACTCAAAGGCCCAGGCGGCGTCGAAGCTTTCGGCGTCAAACGAGAGCGACATGGCGTCCATGCAAGGAAAAACTGCGCCTTGTTCCAGTCCATGCTCCTGGGCGCGACGATTAGCCTCGTCCGCTTGCACCAGGCTGATCGTAATCCCTACTACTTCGCAGCCGGTCTTTTCTGCCAACCGCATCGCTGGCCCCCCAACCCCACAGCCAACATCCAGAACTTTCTGCCCCGGCCCCACCGGCGTCCGGCTGATATCAACGCACTGGTCAAGTTTTCCTGCGCAACGGTCAGCGACGCATCCGGATCATCCGGCAACCAATACCCATATGCAGGTTGTCTCCCCAAGCCAAACGGTAATACTGTGCGAGTTGGTCGTAATATGCGCCTACTTGTTGGGAAGTGATTAAGTTTGTAGCCATGCTTTGTTTCCTATACCTTTCAAAATTACAGAATGTGGTTCCAAGTGTTTCCTTGGTCGATCCCTGTGTGAGGACTGGCGGCGGTTGTTGTGGGTTGCTGCGCTGATGCAGAGCCGTTGTGCCAGACTTTTGAGCCGCAGCAGAAGTCGATTTTACGGCAAGGGGTGCGCCTTCAGGAAGCGCAGCATGGCCTCCAGCGCATCTTTTCTCGGGAAGCGCACGTGCTCGAAAATGCCTCTAATTTTGCCGCAGCGCTGGGTGCAGTTTGCATCGGCGGCAGTGATATGACCCAGCAAACCCAGGTTGTGGTATTCAAAGGGCCAGTTCTGCGCCGTGAGCGTGTCGATCCAGGCGCCGGTCGCGGCGCACGGAACGAGCGCGTCGCACAGGTTGCGCAGCAAGACCAGCGGCGTCTGCCGGTCGTAACGCATCGGCACCGGGCAGGGCGAACGCGACCAGGGATCGGCCCCGGCATATTGGGCGATGGCGGCGATCCGCTGGCTGCGCCAGACGCCGTACAGCGCCGCCATATAAGCCCCGTTGCTCCAGCCAAAGACGTAAATCCGGCGCGGGTCGACCTGCCCGGTCGCTGTGACCTCGTCCACAAAATGGTCGATGGCCTGGGCGTCCAGGTTGGAGGCTGCGTTGCGGTGCCATTCGTCCCAGTGGAAACCGGTTCCGGTGATCGATTCCCAGGGGGTGGCCCGCCGGCCTTCGGGAGAGAGCAGGAAAAATCCGCGCGTGTCCGGGTCGTCGGAAAGGGGATAGTCGTCGCGCAGGCGGAACAGCCCTTTGCCGAGCGTATACACGCTGTCGGGGGTGGCGCGCGAGCCGTGCAGGTAAATCAACAACGGCCAGCGGCGTGAGGCGTTTTGCCCTTCTTCGGCCTGGCGCGGCGGGTTGAAACAGGCGTAGCGCGTAACGCCCGCCTGTTCGAATGAAAGGACGCGCCCGCGCTCGCAATACGGTTCGACCGTCACCGGCGCTACCGTTTGCATAGGCGGCGCTCCATCTGTCGAGCAGGTATAACTTGCCGTGGACGATGGCGAGCCTTTTTGCGGCGAAGCGTGCAAAAGCAGGTCGAGCATGGCAGCGAAGTACGTTAATCTTCTCATGGGTTTTCCGTCCAGAAACTTACCGGTAATCATCGCCGCCGGTCTCTGCGTGGGACTGGCGGCGTTTTTCTTATGGGTTACTGATAGGCTGGTTCCGTTTCGCGGGCCGGTCGGCGGGACAAGGCTTCTTTGCCGCTCAAACTTCAATCACCTCGCTGACCTGGTTGATGATCTCTATGTCTGTAAACCTGCGCTTATCTTCAAGCAACTCCTGCCCGGTGGCGGCATACCCGGCCACAAGCTGCTCCCTGGATTCAAATGTCATGTGAGTCACGGCAACGTAAGGCGAGGGCCTGCCCTGCGATGAAACTCCCAGGTCGATCTCGACCTTTATTGGGTTCAACCTTTTCTTCACCAGGGGGATGTGCCGGTTTTTGTAATAGTCCAGATCAAACTTCTTCCCATCACTTCTCGGATATAAAACCAACACGCGGACCATGCTTGCCTCCTGAACCTGATACTATTCTTTCCACGGCACGCCGCCGAAACTCATGGCGGCTTTATCACCCAACTCGGCCCCCGCCAATAAAGCTGCGCGAATGTCTTTTTTGTTGAAATAGCTGGCGGTGAACGCAGCCTGGAAAGCGTCCCCACACCCGGTAGAGTCGATTACCTTGCCGGTGGTCAACGCCGGCTGGGTATAAGACCGGTCTCCTTCAAAAGCAATACTGCCCTGCGCGCCGAGCGTCAATACAATCACACCGCGATTCGCTTTGGCGATTTGGGCAAGATCGTCCACCATATCCGCCGTCCCGCCGAAGTAGGCGATCTCTGCGACGCGCAGGCTTTTTTGCAGCAACTCATAATCCTTGAGGTGTAAAAAGTCCACGCTCATCAACTGGGCGCTGCTTTTTTGCCTCAGCGCGCCCAAATAACATGGACCATTGGCGTGCGTGGACCATACGTCAAAACCGTTCATGTATTCCCAGTCTGCTTCTGCTAGGGTAAATTGCTCATACACGCCCCCTTCCCAGGCCCCTTCGATGCCATAACGCTCGCCCAACTCGTCATTAATGATCTTGTTGCGGGCGGTACATCCATTTACCCGGTGCATGTGAGAAATATCGACCGATTCAGCCTGTAATAATGCCGCCAATCGGTCGCCGCCATCGTCCGTCCCCAAAGGGCCAACGAAGGCGCTTGGATGGCCTATTTGCTGAAAACGTATGGCTTGATTGAGCGAGTTCCCACCGGCGTACCATTTATTTTGTTGCGGAAAGAAGTCCAATGCGGCAACGCTAAAACATGCTACTTTCATGCTAAAAATCCTCCATTTTGGGCGCTTGCGGATTAATCCTGAACTTACTTATACCCGTAATGGTTTGACCCCAGCGGCAAAGGCAATACCACATTGGCGCAGGCTGCAAAAAACGACTGCTTATCCCATACGCAGGTTACATATTCATCAGCGGCTCACCTTCAGCATCTTATCCCCTCCGCGCTGGAATTCATATGGCACTGCTTCAACGGCAACCTGGTAGCCTGCATCCTTCAAGCTGGCGCAGACCGGCGCGAGGTGCGGCGACACATCGGCGTTATAGGTCAGCACGGGGAAGATGCGCACCTCCTTTGCCACGCGCAGCAGGTCGGCAATTGTTTCCTGGTGGAACGTCAACGACAGGTTGTCGGAATACAGGAACAGGAAATGCGACGACAGCGCCAGGTCGAACGCGCCGGGCGCGAAAGGCAGCGCGGGCGCGGCCCCGCAGACGTAGCGTCCCTGCGCCTTGCCCTGCTCGTAATCTGCCAGGAAGGCGCGCATCGCGTCCATGCGGATTTGCCCCAACGCCTCCAGCGATTTGATTGCGTTCCAGACGAATTTGTCCTGGCCCTGGCGCGTTTGCTCCATCACAGTCTGGTAGCTGGCCTCGATGCGTTCGCCGATTTGCCGCGCGCTGAACTGGTACAGCGGGTCGCAGGAAACGACGCGCCCGCCCCGCGCGCGCATGGCGGCGTTGAAAGCCGCCGGGCCGTCCCCGCAGCCCAGGATGCGCGTCTCCAGGTCATGCGCCGATAAATTAAACATGTGTTGGTATTCATCAAATGATCGTCCCCACGGGACGACGGTCTCATACGTCAAAGTCATTTCTTTTAGCCCAGGCTTTTATCAGGTAAACGAGAGCGTTCGGAAACTGTATTCAGCCCTTATTTCTTCTCGCTTTTCACTTTTCTTTCCAACTTCTTGATCGCCCGCGCCGGAATGCCCACCGCCAGCGTATCCGCCGGAATATCCCTGGTGACCACCGACCCGGCGCCGGTGCGCGCGCCGTCGCCCAGCTTGACGGGAGCCACCAGCATCGTGTCCGAGCCGATAAAAACGTTTTCGCCGATCACCGTCGGGTGCTTTTTCTCGCCGTCGTAGTTACAGGTGATCGTGCCCGCGCCGATATTGGTCTGCGCGCCGATGGTCGCGTTGCCGATGTAAGAGAAGTGTCCCATTTTGACGCCGGGGCCGAGCGTGGAGTCTTTCACCTCACCAAAATTGCCCATATGGACGCCTTTCCCGAGATGCGCGCCTGTGCGCAGGCGCGCAAACGGCCCCACATCCACGCCCTCTTCGAGAACGGCTCCATCCAGCACCGAAAAGAGCACATTGCAGTTTTGGGCGACCTGCGTATCGCGGATGATGCTGTTCGGCCCAATCGTACAGCCCCTGCCGATGGATGTTTTGCCATGCAAATAAGAGTTGGGCCAAATGACGGTTTCGGGGGCAATTTCCACGCCCGGCTCGATATACGTGGAAGCCGGGTCGATCAGCGTCACACCGGCCAGCATGTGCTCGCGGTTGATGCGCTGGCGCATGGCGGCTTCGGCCTCGGAGAGATGCACGCGGGTATTGACGCCGATGGTTTCGACTATGTCATCCAGCACAATGGCCTGGACGGGCAGGCTGCTTTTGACGGCCAGTTCCACCGTATCGGTCAGGTAATATTCACCCTTTTGCGAAAGCGGAATGCGGTGCAATGCATCCCACAACCAATCCGCCGAAAAGCAGTACGCGCCGACGTTGAGTTCCTTGACCTTGAGTTGCTCCGGCGTTGCGGCAGCTTCCTCGACGATGGCCGCCACGCTGCCATCCGGCTTGCGCAGGACGCGGCCAAATCCGCGCGGGTCTTCGGCGATGACCGTGACCATGCTGATCGGCCCCGGATTGGCCTGTTGGGTTTCGACCAGGCGTTTGAGCGTCTCGGCGCGCAGCAGGGGCATGTCGGCATAAGTGACGATGATGTAATCGGTCTTGCCCTTCAATAGGGATTCGGCCTGCATGACGGCGTGGCCGGTGCCCAACTGTTGCTCCTGCAAAACGTACTGAGCGGTTGCGCCCACGACCCCTTTGACGGCCTCGGCCCCGTATCCGACCACCAGGACGGGTGTTTCCGTGCTGGCCTGGCGGGCGGCTTCCAGCCCGTAGAAAAGCATCGGTTTACCGACAATCTGATGAAGGACTTTGGGCAGATCTGATTTCATGCGCGTGCCGTAACCGGCGGCGAGCAAAACAGCGGTAATTTTCATCCTATTTCCTTCTATAAGGTGACAGTCACTTGGTGTACAAGTGACTGTCACCTTTGAAACGGGTGGGCGAGGTAACGAAAAAGCCTTACGCTGCCGGTGGGCGGCGCAAGGCCTGTCGTTTATTGAAAACCCCGTGCGGGGAAATTAAGGCTGGGGCGCCTGGTTTCGAACCAAGATACTCAGCTTCAAAGGCTGATGTGCTGCCATTGCACCACGCCCCAGTAACGGGCCGTATTGTATCACAGGCGCGCGGGCCGGGCAACTATCATTTTTTGGCGTCGCCGCCAGGGGCCAGCCCCAGGCGAGAGGCCTGTTCATAGGTCAGTTTATCGGGTTCAGCGTAGGTTGTGCCTTTTTCAACGACAGTATCCCAAAAGGAATTGGCGTCGGTTGTCTTTTTGCCGACCTGGTCAAAAATCTTCATGAACTCGCGGGACAGGTTCTCGGGCTGTGTGAACGGCTCCATGTAGGCAGGAATGCCTCCGGGAACCTCCGGCTCCACCTGAACCACTTCTCCCATTTCTTCCAACGCTGCCAAAATTTCGACCTCGAATTTTGCCAATATCTCCAATGCGTTTAGCAAGTTGCCAACTTCGCCAATGCCAGGACCAACGACAAAAATTGCGTGTGTTGTTCCAATTGCCAGAAAAATCCCGTCGGTTTTTTCGCCATGGAACAAGTGCAGCGGGTCAACGTTCTTGTCCAACAAGCTGGCTGCTTTTTGACCTGCATTGTGCAAACTGATCAAGGTAGACATCAACGCAAGGGAAGTATTCGGGTCAGGAAGTGTGCCCGCTTCGGCCTGGATTTTTCCCGTCGCGTCGAGAAGCAACACAGCAATGGCTTTCATATCCCGTCGCAATTTTACGAGAATATCCGCAAGTGTGTCCTTTTCCGGCTCTGCGGGGGTGGGGGGAGGCGCTTGCACAATCGTGCGCGCCAACCCCAGGGTGCGTTCGACCGCATCCAAAAAATCGCCCATCGGCACAGGCTTGGAAAAGTACGCATCCGCCTTGGCTTCTTCAATTTCCCTGAGCGATCGGGTATCTGAGACCCCGGTAATCAGGATGATCTTTACATCCGGGTTGCGGATGCGGAACTTTCTCAGCAGTTCCACGCCAGTGATACCAGGCAGGCGGAAATCGGAAATCAACAAGTCCACCTTCTTGCGGGTGGATTCGAGAATGGCTTCTTCGCCGGAAGGGGCCTCGACAACTTCAAGCCCATGCTCAATTGTTTCAAGCGCCGAGCGCAGCAGGCGGCTTACATCCTTTTGGTCATCAACAATCAGAACGCGATGTGTCATAGTTTTACCTGAAATAAGGAATGGAGTGATTGGAATTACCAGCGAGCCGCCCGGTATTAGGCAACTTTCCCAATTTCGGCTGCCGGAAAATCAGCGCAATATGAGTACTATAAATCTTAAGGCGCATGTTCTTTATTCGCTTAACCAAATCTTTTATATAAATATAACACAATAAAGCCAATGCCCGAACTAAAATCGGGCATTTATCGACCAGGATTACTTATCTTTTTTGTTAGTCTTGACGTATTGCTGCGTCACACCAATAATCCCCAAATAGAGACCGCTTACAGAAACCGCATAACCTGCAAAAAGCAAGAGAAAACTTGCCTCGATGATGTGCATAACCATCAAGAGATTTATGATGACACCGCCCACTATCATCATCAAAACACCAACAACGATCATTACCCGAGGACTGAGATGCAACATTATTGTTTATACCGCTCTGCGCGGCACTTCGTAAAGCCAGCATGCAACCTGGTGGCCGGGTTCAGGCTCAAATTCGGGCGGTTCTTCCACTTCGCACAGACCATTAATCATCTTGGGGCAGCGCGGATGAAAGCGGCAGCCTGACGGAGGATTGACGAGGCTGGGCGGTTCGCCCGGTGGTATCTCTTTAAAGGTATCGGCATTCCTGGCATCCGGTTCAGAAGTCCCGGTGAGCAGCGCGACGGTATATGGGTGCAGGGGGTAATCCAGAAGACGTCGCACCTGGGCCTTTTCAACCAGATTGCCCGCGTACATCACAAAAATACGCTCGGAAAAGTAACTTACCGTCGAAAGGTCATGCGTAATGTAAATAACAGAAAGATGGTGGGTTTCTTGCAATCCGCGCAAAAGCTTGAGAATCTCGACGCGCACCGAAGCATCCAGCATGGAGACGGGTTCGTCAGCCACCAGAAACTTGGGTTCCATAATCATGGCGCGGGCAATGACCACGCGTTGCTGCTGTCCGCCGCTCAACATATGCGGAAATTTGGTCAAAAAATCTTCGACGGGGCTGAGCTTTACTTCTTCCATCGCCTTGCGGACGCGCTGCTTGCGCTCTTCTTTATTCTTAACGCCGCCGACGATGAGAGGTTCTTCAAGGATTTTTTGAATACTCATAAAGGGAGCCAACGCGCCATAAGGGTCCTGCTGCACATAACCGACATGGGAGTGGTACCAGTGCATGCCTTTGGTGTCGAGTTCGCTCAGGTTTTTATCTTCAAAGACAACCTTGCCTTTGGTTGGCTTATACAGGCCCAGGATTGTTTTCATTAAACTTGATTTGCCGCAACCGCTTTCCCCGACAACGGCAATTGCTTCGCCGGAATGGAGGTCAAAGGTCACACCGTCCACTGCTTTCACG
>JBARBA010000164.1:0-2750 GCA_049792555.1 Anaerolineales bacterium | reverse complement strand
TGCGATAGGGCGTCTCGTCGGGATCGAGCGGGAACAAGTGCGTGTGGTGATAGGGCGGCATGGGAGTTTGTGTGATGGGGGCATTCAAGGGCGATTCCAAAATTGGAAATTGGCATCCTACTTGTCGACCAATTGCTTTTAGGCAATTCCCTGCGATAATTAAAGTTATATCCGTCGTCGCCTACCGACGAGCCTATGTTCACTTTTTGACTATTGGACGCTATTTTTAAGGTGCGTCGAAAATGCCGATCCCATTTCCACTTATTTCTGACATCGCGTAAGGACGCTGTTTGCCATTCATCGGCGCTGGATTTTCGAAAAATGCTTCCCTGCCCTCCCATCTCTCAATGCCCGACTGGCCCGAGTTGGCGCGTATTTTAGCGAAAGATGCAGGAACCGCACCGGCTACGCCACCAATTGTAGTAGCTCAACGATACGAACAAAGATTTGGCCGAGTACAGCTGATTGAAGCCGTCCGTGAGGCTTTACATTCGGACAAGGCTCGACCGGGCAAAGCGCATCGCGCCTTCGTTCAATTGCCGTTCGACACCATTTACACCACGAACTTTGATCTGCTGTTGGAAGACGCCTACCTAGACGCAACGCGACCATTTCGTTCGCTCGTAGGCGAGCCTCAACTTGCGTTTCATGCAGGCCAAACTGCATCCAGCATAATTAAGATGCACGGAGACCTGCGACATGAAGAACATATTGTAATCACGGAAGATGATTATCGCTCATTCATCGGCAAATACCCGGCGATTGCTACCCATCTCTCGGCAATGCTAATTACTCGCACACCACTGTTTATTGGTTACAGTTTATCCGATCCTGACTTTGAAAATATTCGAAAGGTTATACGCGAGCGGCTCGGCGTATTCGAGCGAATGGCCTATGTTATCCAATTTGATGTGCCACAAGAGCGCATCGAAGATGCGCTCGCTTCGAAACTGCATATAATTTCAATCGACAGCTCGGCTACAGAAAGTCGGGATCAAGCACTTGCTAATTTCTTTGAGGAAATTCAGAAGCAATTAGACACAAAATCTGCAGTAAATCTTCGAAGTTCACGGCCTGATTTGTTCGAGGAAATGGAAACTGATGTTACACAAAAAGTCTCATTGTCGGCTTCGCCATCACCCATCATAGAAACGACGTCGCGCCTGTGTTTTGTGATGATGCCATTTAGCGAAAAATTCAACGATGTCTATCGATTATTGATAGCGCCCGCAGTCGAACACAGTGGGCTTACCCCTTTGCGCGCAGATGAAATGGTGGGAGGCGGATTTATTATTGAGCAAATACGCACAGCAATTCATCAATCGCGCCTATGCATCGCTGATGTAACGGGCGTGAATGCTAATGTGCTTTGGGAAGTTGGATATGCAGTAGGCACTAATAAACCACTTATTTTGATCGCTGAAGAAGAGTCACGTGTACCATTCAATATCGCACATCTACGCCGCGTCGTTTACGGAAACGATTTCGAAGTAGCGAGATTAACTCTTCAGCGCACCATCTTGGCCGTATTGTCTCACGACCGTTTGCAGCAAGCGTCAGAACTTCTCAATCTCGGGCAATATCGCGGCGCCATCGCCGCCGGTGCTGTTGTTTTGGAGCACTCCCTACGTCAAACGCTTGCAAAAAGAGGTATCGAAAATTCGAGCAGAATGTCGATGGGTCAGATACTGCAACGTGTACATCGTCATAAGATACTAAAAGCATCTCTTGCTCCTCGAATTAGAGAAGTCATGACGATAAGAAATCGTGCGGTTCACGAAATTGAGGAACCAACTCTAGACCAGGCCACTTTTGTATTGTCTACCATCACCCAAATCGTGAGTGCGCTACCAGACCAGGAAGTGTAGCCCGTAAGATGGGTTGAACGAAATGAAACCCATCCTGCCAGCGCCGCAAATGATGGGTTTTCGCGCCGCTCAACCCGTCCTGCAACGCTTATGCCTCGACGTAATCGGCGATGCTGGTCGGCTTCGGGATTGGCTGGCCGTCCTGCTTCAAGCCGTCGATGTGAAAGCGGATCGCGTCGCGGATTTCGCGCTCGGCGTCTTTCACCGTCGCAGCCGTCGCTACACAACCCGGCAAATCCGGCACATAGGCCGAATAATTGCCGTTCGCCTTTTCGATCACGACCGCGTAGCGCATCAGCGTTGCTCCTTGAGGCGTGCTTGCTTCATAATACTGTTTCGCGTGCCTGGCGCCAAATCGTCCGACGGCTTGCCGGCGATCGTCACGCGGCCCGGCTTGGCCGGATGCTTGAATTGCCGATGGCTGCCGCGCGTCTCGACCAAAAACCAGCCGTCGTCCTCGATCATCCGGATCGCTTCGCGGACTTTCATGGTGCAGCCAGCCCCGGCCCATTAGTAACATCGGCGGTTGGTCATAATGATGGCCGGATTCGCGGTTTGACAATCGGATTACGACTAGGATTATAGTCACACTTCCGCCATACTCGTTTCCTATCTTCCGCCTCGCCTGGCTCTTCGAGGGGCGTCTTCGCGAGACGTTTCGAAGATGGAGCCACTTGAGAGGGGCGGTGCCGGAGATCAGGCATCGCGCTCTCAGGACCGATCCGGGGAAACCCGGCTTCGGCGGTGCGGCGCCCGCGGGCGGGGCTCGTAACCCCGCCTCCGGGAGGCCCTGGCCAGCCGTCCGCTCCAACTACGTGGGGCTGCCTTGAATGGCTGGACGAGGCGGGAAGCGAGGGGCGGCGGAAGCTGCCCCGCTAGGGG
>JBARBA010000163.1:0-2972 GCA_049792555.1 Anaerolineales bacterium | reverse complement strand
TCGCCAAAGTGGCCCGCGCCGCCATCAACCCCGCCGAACTGACCACGCTCAACCTGGACGGGGCCATGCCCAGGAAAACCGCCGACTTCCTCGCCGCCGCCAAACGTCTCTTCGCCAACGCCGCCGGCGTCAGCGCGCTTGTCAAATTCGGCTACGACGCCGCCAAAATCGAAGCCGAAAGCGCCAAAATCAGCGCCTTTGAAGCCGCCAACAACCGCCAGGATACCGCCCAGGGCGAAACCCAAAAGGCCACCCAGGTCCAGACCGCCGCGCTGACGGCCCTCAACAAATGGACGGCCCAATACATCAAGATTGCCAAAGTGGCCCTCAGCGGCACGCAACTGTCCGAAAAACTCGGTATCATCGCCCGCACCAGTCCCACCGCCGCGCAGCGCGCCGCCGCAGCCGCCAAAAAGCAGCAGCCCCCCACCCCAACGACAACATCGTAACAAAGCCAAAATGGCATAAAAAGACAACCGCAGATGCTCCGGTTGTCTTTTTTGCTTAAATCTCGTTGGCGCAGGGCCTCCGCCTTTGAGCCGCCCCTCGAACTGGAACGCTACCAGCACAGCCGCCCGGCGCTGCATTGCAAGGTGCAGCGGGAAGATTTCGGCTTTGCGCTGATCCGCGGCCAGTCGATGGAATTCCTGGATCCACAGGCCGAATCCCTTTTGGATTATCTCGACGGCCAACATACCCTGGCGCAACTCCAGCTTGCGCTTGGGCAGGACGCCCTGGACCTGGTCGGTTCTTTGTACCTGAAGAGTTTGGTGTCGCTGGAACAGGCGTGACCGATTCCCGGACGGGAAGTTGCCGGAATACACCCAGGCGGGCGAGGGGAGTTGTATAATAAAATGGCAAGACGTCATTCCCAGTCAAAGGACTTGACCAATGAAAATAGCAGAGCTTCACCTACAGCCTGGCTGGATTTTGTCCATCGTTTCTGACGACGGTCGTACTGGCAACTTCGATGTCAGCCCTTACCTGAAGTACGAGGCGTTTCAAGACCTGCGCGACCCCGGCGAGTTTATGAAAGTTTTCAACGGCGGATACTTTGTCGAATGGAACTGCGGCGCGGATTTGTCAGCCGATACGATTGAGGCGCGCTGGCAAGTTATCGATCAGGCTTTACCCGAGCACTTGCAGCAGTGAGCGAAACTTCATAACGGGGGCATCCAATGACAAAAACCCGGAACGATTGGGCGCGGTTGAGCATTACCGGGGCGGCCCGGACGTTTCTGGCCGTGATCGCCTTGACGATGCCATTCGGCTTCGTGGAAGTGAATAACGTCTTGCGTCCGCCGCGCAGGGTGTTGTCGGGCGCGCTGCTGGCAAGGTGGAAGGCGCCCTACCAGCCGGTTGACTTTTCCACCGAGGACGGCGTCTATCTTTCGGCATGGCACACCCCCATACCCTGGCGCAACTCCAGCTTGCGCTTGGACAGGACGCCCTGAATATGGTCGGTTCTCTGTACCTGAAGAGTTTGGTGTCGCTGGAACAGGCATGATTGCTTCGGAGCTGACCAAGCGCCTTAAACAGGGCCGGGCAGCCAGTCGAAACGGCAAACCTCCATCAATGATATAATCCGCCCTTGCACCCATCTTATGCAAAAGGAGGAGGCTAATGCCCATCCGTTGTGAAATTGTCTCCCAAGACCGCATGGTATTCGAAGGCGACGTGGATATCGTCGTCCTGCCGGGCGCTGCCGGTGAAATGGGCGTCCTGCCGCACCACGTCCCGCTGCTGACCACGCTCAAGTATGGCTTCGTCAAGGTGCGCATGAAGGGCCGCGAAGAAATCTTTGCCGTGGCGGGCGGCGTGGCCGAAGTCCAGCCGGACATTGTCACCGTCCTGGCCGACGCCGCCGAAAACGTCAAAGAGATCGACGCAGCCCGCGCCGAAGACGCCCGCAAGCGCGCCGAAGCAGCGCTGAAAAAGCTCAAGCCCGATTCGGACGCCTACACCAATTTCGAAGGCGCTTTGCGCCGTTCCCACCTACGCCTCGACGCCGTGAAACGTTACCGTTCCGGCGCGCGGACACCTTACAACAAAGAGTAACCTCCCCTATGGCAGGATTTTCCAAAGACCTGGGTATTGACCTGGGCACGATCTACACCCGTATCGCCGAAGGTCATCAAATCCTGGTCGAAGAACCGACTGTGGTGGCAATCGACGTTGCCGACCAGAAGGTCGTCGAAATCGGGCAGCAAGCCCGCGACATGGAAGGGCGCGTCCCCGATACAATCGAAGTGGCCCGTCCGCTCAAAAACGGGGTCATCGCCGATTACGAAATCACCGAAACGCTGCTGCGCGTCTTGCTGCAACAGCGCGTCAGCGGGCCAATCCGCATTTTCAAACCAAACGTAATGATCACCGTCCCTTATGGCGTCACCAGCGTCGAACGCCGCGCCGTGCATGAAGCCGTTTTGCAGGCGGGCGCGCGCGAGGCGTTCCTCATCCAGCAGCCGCTGGCCGCCGCGCTCGGCGTGGACTTGCCGATCAACTCGCCCTCCGGCAATATGGTTGTCTGCCTGGGCGGCGGCTCCACGCAGGCGGCGGTGCTGGCCATGTATGGCATCGTTTCCGCCGAAACCATGCGCGCCGGCGGCACGTTCGTGGACGAAGCCGTTGTCACCTACATCCGCCGCAAATACGGCGTGGTGATTTCCCCTGTCACCGCCGAGTTGTTGAAAGTCAAAATTGGCGCAGCCGTCCCCCAGGATACCGAACAAAGCATGGAAGTCCAGGGACAGGACCAGGTGACGGGTCTGCCTCGCCCGGTCACGTTGACGACCGGCGAAATCGTCGAAGCCTTGCAGGAGCCGTTAAAGCAGATTACCGAAACCTGTCGTCGCGTCCTGGAAAAGACTCCCCCGGAACTGGTCTCCGATATTATCGACCGCGGCATGGCGCTGACGGGCGGCGGCGCGCTGCTGCGCGGCATCGATAAGCTGCTTACGAAAACCCTGGGC
>JBARBA010000162.1:0-30355 GCA_049792555.1 Anaerolineales bacterium | reverse complement strand
CACTGGAGCCGTACCAACCCCTGGTCGATGACGTGCGCGAACATGCCATCGACGCCGCCCTGCAGGATTACCGCTTCCCGCCCGTCCAGCCGGATGAACTCTCTAAAATCGAGATCGAAGTCTCCCGGCTGACGGTCCCCATACCGTTAGATTACGCCTCGCCCGAAGACCTGCTGACCAGCCTGCATCCCGGCCTCGACGGGGTGATCCTGCGCGACGGCTCCCGGCGCGCCACCTTCCTGCCGCAGGTCTGGGAGAAAATCCCCGATAAGGCTGAGTTTCTCAACCAGTTATGCGCCAAAATGAGCGCTCCCCGCGACCTGTGGCGGCGCAAACATCTTGAAGTGCTGATCTACCAGGTGGAAGAGTTTCACGAGTAACAGGAGAAAACGACCATGAATTACCGTCACCTGGGCCGTTCGGGCCTGAAAGTCAGTGAATTATCGCTCGGATCGTGGGTCACTTTCCACGATCAGGTGGATGTGGCCGCCGCAACCGATTGCATGGCTGCCGCCTACGATGCAGGCGTCAACTTCTTCGATAACGCCGAAATCTACGCCGGGGGCAAATCGGAAGAAGTGATGGGCGCGGCGCTCAAAAACCTCGGCTGGCGGCGCTCCAGCTACGTCATCTCCACCAAATTCTTCTGGGGGCTGCATGACCGCCCAAACGAATGCAATACGCTCAACCGCAAACGTCTGTTCGAAGGCCTCCACGGCTCGCTCGAACGCTTGCAACTCGATTACGTTGACCTGATCTTCTGCCACCGCCCCGACGCCGCCACGCCCATCGAAGAGACCGTCTGGGCCATGCACAATATCATCGAGCAGGGCAAAGCACTTTACTGGGGCACGTCCGAATGGTCGGCGGGGGAGATCGTCGCGGCAATTGAAATTGCCGAACGCCATCACCTGCACAAACCTGTCATGGAGCAGCCGCAGTACAACATGCTGGTGCGCGAACGCTTCGAAAAGGAATATGTGCGCATCTTCAAAGATTACGGATACGGCGCCACGATCTGGTCGCCGCTGGCCTCCGGCCTGTTGACCGGCAAATACAACAACGGCATCCCCGCCAACAGCCGCGCGGCGCTCAAGGGATACGAATGGCTCCACGAACACTTCACCAACCCCGAGGCGCTGCTCAAAGTCAAAGCGTTACAGACCCTCGCGTCAGATTTGGGTTACACCCTTGCGCAAATGGCGCTGGCCTGGTGTCTCAAGAATCCCAACGTCAGCACTGTCATTACCGGCGCCAGCCGCGTGGAACAGGTGCGTGAAAACATGAAAGCCATCGACGCAGTCGAAAAACTGAGCGCCGATGTGCTGGCGCAGATCGAAGCCATCCTCGATAACAAACCCAGGATGGACGCCGATTAGTGAGTAGCACGCTACGCCATATGAATTGCCACAGGGAGACGCACTTTAGAGCGCGTCTCTCTGTGCTTAAAATCATTGCATCAGGCGGGGGACTAATGATTTCTTTATTCCAATCGGGATGCCTGATCCCGGTGTTGTTGGTTTCCTGATCGTAGGGGCTATCGCAGGGTGGGTGCTCTTGGATGCGCTTCCCCAACTCCAACAGCTTCAGCAAGGCAGTCGGTGATCCCCTCATCAAAAAAGAAAAGATTCAGGGTAAGCCTGTCTCTCAACCTTTCACTTTGCTTAGGTTAACCTGGTATTTCTTCCAGTTGTAAACGGCCTGGTTTGGGCATATCATTAAGATCGAGAGTAAATCCCCGAAATGAATGGTGAAAACTCCAAAGGACATTTATGCAACTCAAACCAATTGCGCTGGTGATTGAAGACAATGAAGACCTGAACGCCATTTTCTCTTCCGCGTTGGAAAAGGCCGGCTATATTGTTCAATCGGTCTATAACGGCGCTTCGGCGAAGGAACTTTTAACCGAAATCGTACCGACCATCATCACCCTGGATTTGCACATGCCCGGGATGAGCGGCGATGCAGTATTGAAATATATCCGCAACGATGCCAGACTGAAAGACGTCCGGGTCATTATTACGACTGCCGACGCCAGGTCCGCCGATGCGATGCAGTTCCAGCCAGAACTGGTTCTATTAAAACCGATCAGTTTCTCACAGCTAAGCCAGCTCGCCGGCCGCTTTGCGCCGAAGGAAGAAATTCATCTAATTGCGGAGCCTGAAATTTGATCGTTCTATGAAATACTTCCATTGACGCCACTTCCCACCAGGCATACAATACCCCCCACAAATCAATCATCGAACAAGGTGCCTGTTTCTCTACCCGCGTGTTGACTGCGGGCCGGGAAAGGCTAATGGCGAAGCCGGTTAAAGTCCGGCACTGTTGCGCAACTGTGAGTTTAGGTGATCAGAGAACAGAGAATGGAGAGCAGACGAAAACCGGTCTAATCTCTAATCTCTAATCTCCAATCTCTAAATAAGTCAGGTCGCCCGCCTTGATCGAGGTTTGCCACACTCTCGCACAAGGAGGTGGGACCGGCCTGTATGGATTAGCCTTCCCCCTCCCCTGTCATTCGACAGGGGATTTTGATTCTCACAAACTACCATTGGAGATGGATGATGTTTCGTAAGTTAACCTTTGTTCTATTGATATTGATGCTCGTCGGTTCTGCCTGCGGGCCGGTGATGACGCCCACCCCCACCCTGCCCACTTTTACCCCCCTGCCGGTCAGCTTCAGCGACGGGTTGGGGCGCATCGTCGCACTTTCCCATCCCGCCCAAAGAGTTGTCTCGCTGGCCCCTTCCAACACCGAGATTCTCTTCGCCGTCGGCGCGGGGGCACAGACCATCGGGCGCGACGAATTCTCGGACTATCCCGCCGAAGCCAAATCCCTGCCCAGCGTGGGCGGCTCGATGGGCAAGTACAACCTCGAACAGATCGCGGCCCTCAAACCCGATCTCGTATTGGCGGCCGAAATTAACACACCCGAACAGGTCAAAGCGCTCACCGACCTGGGGCTGACCGTCTTCTACCTGTCCAATCCCAAGACGTTTGAAGATTTGTATACCAACCTGGAGACCGTCGCCACAATGACCGGCCACGAAAGCGCCGGCAGCCAGTTTATCGCATCCCTCAGGGCGCGCGTCGCCGCGGTGGACGCAAAGATTGCGCCCATTTCGTCGCGCCCGACGGTCTTCTACGAGATCGACGCCAGCGACCCGGCCAAACCCTACTCCATTGGCCCCGGCAGCTTTGCAAATTTGCTGATCACCCGCGCCGGGGGGGCCAACCTGGTTGAACTGGCCGGCATCAAGGACGCCTACCCCCAGGTCAGCCTGGAGCAGGTCGTCAGCGCCAACCCGACCATCATCGTGCTGGGCGATTCCGCTTGGGGCGTCACTGCCGAATCGGTGGCCCAGCGTCCCGGCTGGGACAAGATCGCCGCCGTGCAAAACAAACAGGTCTTCGCCTTCGACGATAACCTGGTCAGCCGCCCCGGCCCGCGCCTGATCGACGGGTTGGAAGCGTTGGCGAAATTGTTCCACCCCGGTGTGTTCAAATAACCATGTAGGGGCGCGGCGGTGGTTGAAATGCGCCTTGAACGCCAAAACCCGCCGCGCCCCCATCCATATGAAAAAACCGTTGCCCTTCCTGCTCTCTATTCTCTTCCTCCTGATCTCGGTCTTATTGAGCATCGCCATCGGCTCTGTTTTCATTCCCCTGCCCGACGTGTGGAAGACACTCATCGGCCAGGGCGCCAACCCCACCTTTGCCACCATCCTGTGGGACATCCGCCTGCCGCGCACGGCGCTGGTGCTGCTGACGGGCGCGGCCCTGGCCGGTAGCGGCGCATCGTACCAGGGGCTGTTCCGCAACCCGTTGGCCGACCCCTATCTCATCGGCGTGGCCTCCGGGGCGGGGTTGGGCGCGGTCATCGCCATGTCCATCCACTGGCCATATTCCTTCTTTGGGCTGATGGCCGTGCCGATGGCGGCCTTCGTCACCGGCATGTTGACCGTCTTCCTGGTCTACTGGATCGCGCGCGTGGGGCAGAGCGTGCCCACCACCAACCTGATCCTGGCCGGGACGGTCTTCTCCTCGTTCGCCAGCGCGCTGACTTCGTTTTTGATGCTGCGCTCCAGCGGCGACCTGCACCGCGCCCTCGGCTGGCTGTTGGGCGGGGTCAGCCTGGGCGGCTGGGACTCCGTCCTGGCGCTGTTGCCCTACCTGATCGTTGGCTTGACCCTGTTGACCCTCAGCGGCCACGCCCTCAACCTGTTGCAATTCGGCGACGACCAGGCCCAACAAATGGGACTCAACGTCAGCCGCGCCAAAACCTTCATCCTGATCGCCGCCTCGCTCACCACCGCCGCCGCCGTCGCCTTTGCCGGGATTATCGGCTTCGTCGGCCTGATCGTCCCGCACGTTGTGCGCCTATGGTGGGGCGGGGACTACCGCCGCTTGATCCCACTCAGCATCCTCGGCGGCGCGGCGGCCCTGCTGCTGGCCGACGTGCTGGCCCGCGTGGTCATCGCCCCGCAGGAACTGCCCATCGGCGTTGTCACGGCCCTGGCAGGTTCGCCCTTTTTCCTGTGGGTGCTGCGCCGCGCCAAGAACCAGGGGTATTGGTAGGGGCGCGGCGGTGGTTGAGTAGCGCACTTGGCGTATCGAAACCCGCCCCTACGGAGGCCATATGATCGAAATCAAAAACCTGAACGTCAGCTACGGCCCACGCCACATCCTGAAAAATATTTCATTGAACGTCAATGCGGGGGAAATATTGGCGCTGCTTGGCCCAAACGGATCGGGCAAATCGACCTTGATCCGCGCCCTGAGCGGAGTCGCGCCCGCATCCTCCGACACCCTTAGCCTTTCTGGCCGTTCCCTGGGCGGACTCAACGCTGCCGCCCGCGCCCGTTTAATGGCCGTCGTCCCGCAGACGGTCTCGTTGCCCCCGGCTTTTACCGTCTGGGAGACGGTGCTGCTGGGGCGCACGCCCTACCTCAACTTTCTCGGCCAAATCTCGGCCAAAGACGAAGCCATCGCGCGCTGCGCCCTGACCAAAGTGGACGCGCTGTCCTTCGCCGAGCGCCGCGTGGGCCAGCTTTCGGGCGGCGAGCAGCAGCGCGTGTTGTTGGCGCGCGCCCTGGCCCAATCCACCCCCGTGCTGTTACTGGACGAACCCACCACGCACCTCGACCTGCAACACCAGGTGGGCCTGCTCGAACTGGTCCACAAACTGGCGCGCGACGAAAACCTGACGGTGCTGATTGCCCTGCACGACCTCAACCTGGCCGCGCGTTACGCCGACCGCCTGGCCCTGATCGTAGACGGCGAGATCAAAGCGCTGGGCGCGCCCAAAGAAGTGCTGAACCCCGAAATGATTGCATCCGTCTACCACTGGCCGGTGCAGGTCATGCAGCATCCCTTTCTCGATACACTGCTGATTTTGCCGGAAGGGTAAGGGCGCAGCGGGGATTCGCATATGATCTTGCGCGTCAGAAACTGCTATGGCCCTACGAAAAAGCGCCATCTCCACAAGGAGATGGCGCTTTTTCGTTTGCTTTAATACTTGATGTTACCCGGTACAGCCATTTCTGCCGCCCGGCAGCCTTCTGCCTGGCAGGCTTTTAATTGTTCCAGCCAGGTGTGCAAACTGGAGCGGCTTTCAGCGTCAAGTTTTCCGGCAAGGTTGTTCAGTTCATAAGGATCGTTGACCAGGTCATAAAACTCAAGTTCACCGTCCTTATATTCCAGATACATGAATTTTTCAGTCCTGACGCCTCGATATGCAATGACACCCGTCGGCCCCGTCAGGTTACCCGTCTCGATCAACAAAGCCTTGCGCCATTTATCATCCCCGGCGGGTTGCGATTTAAAGAGACGGACAAAGGAACGTCCATCCACAAAATCTGCGGGTTGAGCGTGGGCCAATTCTGCCAGCGTTGACGCAATGTCGATGTTTGCAGTCATTTGTGTCACAGTTGTGCCCGGCTGGATGCCCGGGCCGCGAATCATGAACGGGACGTGTATATCTTCTTCATATGCCAGCATTTTCCCGGAAGGCAGGTTGTGTTCTCCCTCGCGAAACCCATTATCGGATGTGAGAATGATATATGTGTTATCCAATTGTCCGCTTGCCTTCAACGTTTGCACCAGGCTTGCCACCATTTCATCCACCGCTTGTATCGTTTGGACGCGCCGAACAAAAAGGTTATTAGCCTTCTTAACGCTGAATACCCCGCCTGTTTTTGTAAGGTTGCGGATGATGAGCGGTTTATCTGATGTGTCAGCCTCATGGAACGAGGGGCTTTGCGGGTATGTCAAATCTTTGAACAGTTCAGAATGGCGCGGAGCGGGAATGTCCGGTCCGTGAGGCGCATACGTGGAAAGGTAAATGAAAAACGGCGACTTCCACCATACGTTTTCTTCGCTTTTTTTTATAAACGAAATGGCCAAATTCTTTAGCACATCTGTGCTGTAATCTTCAGCCTTTTTGTGATATCTAACCAACGCGCCATTTTCATTCATGGTATAGGCAAAGTAAAATTGCTCAGACGCATTAAAGATAAACGCGTGCCAATCTGACCAGCCGGGCGGGATATAAGTGCTACTTGCGCCCGTAGGGTACAGGTTCAGGTATTTCCCCAGGAGCGAATTTTGATAGCCCGCGCTTTTTAACCAGGTCGCCAGCGTGTCTTCATTCTTCCCGTTGCGATAGAACTGTTTGAAACCGGGGGAATTTTCGAGAATGGTTGTGTTGTGTGGATACTGTCCGCGTATCGTGGATGCGCGTGACGGGCAACATGCAGAAGATGTTACAAAATAATTTGTAAAAGTGGCCCCTTCCTTGCCGATCAATTTGTTGGCGTTCTTCATGTACGGCATGAGGGTGAAATCCAGGTCGTCTGTGAGAATGAATATGATATTTGGCGGCGGATTTCTTGCATAGGATACCTGCCTGTTGATATACCACCCCCCGAGCACGGCAAGAAGGAGAACGATCCCCGCCACGATCCATTGCGTTTTTTTGTTTTTCATAAATTACTTATTCCTTTCCAGATAACGTCAGCCGCGCCGCCCTGCGCCCGATCTCCGCCGCGAAATTCGTTTGTTACGGCAAATCCAATGCCGAAAGAACCGTTTCCACTTCGCCCAAAAACTCGCTCAAGATCACGGGTTTGCGCCCGTTTCGCTCATATCATGGACTTCTGGCGCAAGATGAGTATGCGCCTGTGCCAGCGACCATCCAACTCATCCCGTCCAAAATACGCCCACCATTGAGAATCAATACCGGGTTGGCGCTTTTGAAGCGATCATTGCGATAAATTTGGGCAAAGAAACCGGGAGAAATATAAAGGCGCACTTTGATCAAACTCAAAGTCTGGTCAAGCACTTCCATTTAGGTAAAGTACTTGCGCCGCGCCAATTCCACTTGCAAGGCGGCAGTCAATTCGCTGACGCTCATGCCTTTTTGCTCAAAGCCTTATCCGCTTGATTTCTTCCCGCATATCGGCTACCCCGTCACGGCCAATTCCCAATCGAAATAATCCTGTTCACCGAGTGAATCAAGCGCACCGGCCAGCGCCTTCTGGCGAAACGACTCAAAATCCTGCCCATATTTCTTTTCGAGTTGGCGCGCCAGCGTTTGATAACGGATCAGGTTCTTCTGCGCCCGTTCCGGCAACAACTCAACCAGCGCCCTTTCTGGCGTCAGGTTCGGGAACAGGCGGCGGGCGCTGGGTTCGATATTCGCTGAAAGAGTCATGGCAACCTTGTCCTTTGATTTGATTATATCGCCAAACCGACCATCGCTAGCTGAATCAAAAGCGCCCTCTCCGCGCGGAAAGGGCGTTCCTATGCAAAGACTTCCGAAGTTTTGAAAACTTCGGAAGTCGTCTGGTCTTGGGGTGTATAATTTAATAGGAGACAGACGCGATGGCCTCTTTTGAAATCATCGGCGATATCACAAACATCGAAGTAATTGCCATCGGCAAGTCTATTCGCGACCTGCCGCGCCTTCAAAAACAATATGGCGATGGACGTTGGCGCAAGATGAAAGGATTTGCGGCCATCCAACTCAACAATGGGCGCGTCCGCAAAGCCGAAGTTCACCGGTACGAAGCGCATGGAATTGGACAAAAAGAGTTCAAAAGAAAACGCTACCTGGAATAAAACCATGAAAAACACAAAACCCGCACCCAAATTTGCCATCTGCATTGACAACAGCGAATATCCCGCCTCGCTGGAAATACACAAGATTTACCGCGTTTTACCCGATGTCGAAGCGCAGGCCGACGGCGATATGCGCATCATCGACGAAAGTGGGGAAGACTATCTTTTCCCTGCCGATTACTTTCTCCCAATCAACCTGCCGCAGCCGATTGCTCAGGTATTGAACAAGTCATTTGCGCAACCGGCGGCAAGTGCATAACAAGCAACGCATCCAACGATAATCTAAACGCGCATGGGAAGATGGATTTACCATCTTCAAATCTGTATCTCGGTTAGCGACAGAAATCAAAGACGCCCTCTCCTCGCGGAAAGGGCGTCTTGATTTATTCTCTCGCGTCTCTCAGGTTGCCGCCGCCGGCGTGGGAGTCAGCGGAGCAGGGGTTGGCGTGCCGGTTGGCGCAACGGTGGCCGTCGGGGCGGGGTGTGTGTCGGTTGGGATGGCTGTGGGCGTAGTCGTGGCTGTGGGCGCGGAGGTCTTCGGCGTCGGTGTGGACGTGGCAGCGGAGGTCGTCGCCGCAGGCGTAAGAGTTGTGGTGCTTGTGACGCCGGCCGAGACGTTGATCGTGACATAGACGGCGTCTCCGAACTTCGCTCCCTTGTCATTGTTCAGACGCCAGTAACCGGTATATTCGCCGGGCGTCTGGGGCGCAACCAGGGTGATCGAGATATTGGCCTTTTGCCCCGGCGCAACGCTCTGCCCGATGGCGGTTGCCGCGCCGGACATTAACTCCCCGCTGACGTAATTGATCGTATAGGTTGGCGTCCATGCGCAGGTTCCCGTATTCTGGAGTTCCCAGGTTTTCACGAAGCTCTCCCCCGGGACGAGCACCGAATGGTCGGGGATCGTCACGTCGGAGATGTAGGCGGCATTGTCGCAGGCGTTTTGCGGCAGGGGCGTTGGGGAAGACGCCCCCAAGGTTGGGAAAGAGTTCGGGGTGTCTGTGACGGTCACAAAGGGAGTCGGGGTGTTTTGGGCGGTTGTAGTCAGGGCAGGCGTGGAGGTGGGCTGCGCGGCTTGCGCGGTCAGGGTTTGCGCAGCGCTCGTATAGACCGCATCCAGACTCTTGGTTGGCGTAGCGGCCGCGCCCGAACTGCACGCGCTCAACCCCAATAACGCCAGCGCAACGACAAACAACAGGGCTTGTTTCGGTGAAGTTTTCATAACAGTTATTTCCTCATGGCATGGCTCGAAAGCCGGATGGATATCAACGTACCTGGTCAGGATAACAGATCAATGTGAAAAAATTATGAGTATGGCGGCGGCAGGGGACTTGTGCGGCAGAAACCACCGTATGCTCGATCACCCGGACGCCGCGCGAAAGAATAACATGGCGGTCGGGAACACCTTCCCGGCGCAGGATGCCCCATGATAGCACGCCCTGAATATGCGGCATTGCGAAACCCCAAAACCAAACCCGGTCAGGCCCACACGCCCTGACCGGGTTCTTTTTTACGCATTACGCAATACGCATTACTGCTCCTTCGGCGGCGCAGCCGGCCCATAATCGAGCACCGGGCGCACGCCGGTGGCGTCTTGCGGCTGGCCGATAATCTTCTTCTCTTCCATTTGGTCGACAATGCGCGCGGCGCGGGTGTAACCGATGCGCATGCGGCGTTGCAGCATCGAGACCGAGGCGCGGCCCTCGCGGCGCACCAGGTCCACGGCTTCGCTGTAGAGCGGGTCGCCCTGCTCGACCGGGGACATGTCTTCGAAGAGCGGGGCTTGCTTGAGCGGCACGTTCAAGGCGGCAGCGTCCACCGGGCCGCCGGGGGTGGGCGACTGGCTCTGCGTATTCTGCATCCGCCAGAAATCGACCAGCCTGTGGGTTTCCGCGTCCGAGACAAAGACGCCCTGCAAACGCACCGCCGAGGGCGCGTCGGGCGACTGGTAGAGCATGTCGCCGCGCCCCAGCAGGCGTTCCGCGCCGGGCTGGTCGAGGATCACGCGGCTGTCGGTGTTGGAGGCCACCGCAAAGGCCACGCGCGCCGGGAAGTTGGCCTTGATCAACCCGGTCACCACGTCCACCGAGGGGCGCTGGGTGGCCAGGATCAGGTGGATGCCGGTGGCGCGCGCCAGTTGAGCCAGGCGCGTGATGGTGCGCTCGGTCTCGTCAGGGGCGATCATCATCAGGTCGGCCAGTTCGTCAATCACCACCACCAGGTAAGGCAGCGGCTTGCCGCCGCCCTGCGTTTTGAGGCGCGTGTTGTAATCCTGGATGTTGCGCGCGCCCACCTGCGCGAAGGTGTGGTAGCGGCGGTCCATTTCGCGCGTCATCCATTGCAGCGCGCCGATGACCTTGTCCATTTCGACGACCACCGGCGCAAGCAGGTGCGGGATGCCGTTGTAACCGGTCAACTCCACCCGTTTGGGGTCCACCAGGATCATGCGCAATTCGTCGGGGGTGTTGTAGAGCAGCAGGCAGGTCAGGATGGCGTTGACGCACACCGATTTACCGGAGCCGGTGGCCCCGGCGATCAACATATGCGGCATGGCCGCCAGGTCGGCGGCCGCCGGATGCCCGGAGACGTCGCGCCCCAGGGCAAAGGAAAGCGTCTTACGGCTGCGCTGGAACGCCTCGGCTTCGAGCAGGTCGCGCAGGGTGACGAGCGTCATCTCTTCGTTGGGCACTTCGATGCCCACATAGCTGCGCCCCGGCACCGGGGCCTGGATGCGGATGCGCTGGGCGGCCAGCGCCAGGGCCAGGTCGTCGGCCAGGGACACGATTTTGCTGACGCGCACCCGCGTGCGTCCGGCGCGGGTTTCCATGAAGAGCGGCTCCACGCCAAATTGGGTGATGGTCGGCCCGCGGTTGATTTCAACCACCTGGGCGGGCGCGCTAAAGGAGGCCAGCGTCTCTTCGATCAGGCGCGCGCGCTGGTCGACGTAATCCTGGTTGATCGTGGCGGCCGTGCCCAATTCCAGGATGTCCTTGATGTTGGGCAGCGTCCAGGCCACCTGCTTGCCGACGCTGGTGGTTGGAATACCAATACCGCCGTTTTCAGCCGGGGCAGCGGCAGGCGGAGTCAGCGGGGTGTAGCCGTCATTGGCAGAAATTTCGCCGCCAACCGGCGGGGAGACTGGCGCGCGCGTCCTGGCGGTAACTTTTGTCCACAGCAGGGCCAGGGCGTCGGCCACCGGCTTGAGCTTTGCAAATAATTCGGGGATGGTCACGTCGAACGACATGGTCAGCGCGATCAACAACCAGGCCACCAGGGCTACGACCAGGCCGTTATCGCCCAGCAAGCCTTGCAGGATGTGGTACATCACCATCCCCAGCCAGCCGCCGCCACCGGCGCCGGGTTGCGGGTCTGCGGCGAGACCTTGCAGCACGGTCTGCAAAAAAAGGAAGAGCAGCACAAAACCCGTAACGCGCTCGACGGAGACGGGCGGGATGCGCTCGATTTTGCGCAGCACCAGCCAGCCGCCGAACAGGATCAACGCGCCGGGCAGGATGAAGACACCCCAGCCGACGAACAAAGAAAACATACTGAGCAGGGAACCGGTCAGTTCGCTGCGGTTGGCCGATGCCAGAGTCAGAATGCCAATCACGCCCGCCAGCGCCAGGATGATCCCCAGCACGTCGAGCTTGCGTTCATTGGATAGGTTGAAAAGCGGTGGAGGCGGAGGTGGAGGCGGCGCGGCGCGGCGGGCCGCCGACTTCTTGATGGCAGGCGCCGGGCTGACGGATTTACCCCCCGAAGGTTTTACCGGCAGGCCGCCAACGGCCTTGCCTGCCCCCTTGGAGGCTGGTTTGGAGGCCGGTTTCGAACCTGGTTTTTGGAAAGGGAGTTTGAGCGGCATGGTATATTAGATGGAAAATAGAACACATTTTCATTATACCGCTTGTGCGGCACTCTGTAGCAGAGCAAAACATCAAATCCCTCCCAATTCTAAGGTAAAATTACCAGACTTTCTTTCAAGGATACCCCGTGTTTGAAATCCTGTTCCTCGGAACTTCCGCATCTGCGCCGTCGGCCAAACGTGGTCTTGCGGCGCAAATTGTCAAGCATGATGAATATCGCTTCCTGGTGGACTGCGGCGAGGGCACCCAGCGCCAGATTTTGCAATCGGGCGTCGGTTTCAAGCAGATCAACCGCATCCTGCTCACACACGGCCACCTCGACCATATCCTGGGTCTGGGCGGCCTGATGTCCACGTTCATGCGCTGGGAAGCCATCGATGAACTCGAAATTTTTGGCGGCAAGAGCACGCTTGAGCGTGTGCGCACGCTGATCAACGACGTGGTGCTGCGCGGAACGCAATCGCCCATGCCGCTGCATTTCCGCGAAATCGGCGCGGGCAAGTTTTTCGAAGCCGAGGATTTCACGGTCACGGCCTTCCCCGTCACGCACCGCGGGCCGGATTGCCTGGGATACCTGTTCGAAGAGAAATCCCGCCGCCCTTTTTTGCCGGATAAAGCCACGGAATTGGGCGTGCCCTTTGGCCCCGAACGCCGGCTGCTGGTGCAGGGAGAGACCATTACCCTGGCTCAGGGTGGCCGCGTTGTTTCTCCCGACGAGGTGCTCGGCGCGCTCCAGCGGGGCACCCGGCTGATGGTGGTCGGCGATACCGGTCGCACCGACGATTTGTTCGCGGCGGCGCAGGATGCCGACGGGTTGGTGATCGAATCCACCTACCTCGATGCAGAAGCCGACATGGCGCGCCAGTTTTCACACATGACCGCCAAAGGCGCAGCAGAACTTGCCTTGCAAGCCGGGGTTAAGCAATTGATTTTGACGCATATTTCGCGCCGCTACCGCGAAAAGGACGTATTGGCCGAAGCCCAATCCATCTTCCCAAACGTGGTTGTAGCGCGCGATTTTGACAGCTTTTCAATAAAACATGATCATTGAGGTCGTATGGAGCAAAAACTGCTAAAAATAGGAATTGTCACTTCTGGCGGTGACGCGCCCGGCATGAATTCCTGCATTCGCGCAGTGGCCCGCGAGGCGGCGGCCAATAATATCGAGGCGGTTGGCGTAAACAATGGATTCGATGGGCTGATCAACGGCGATTTCCAGCCGCTCGGCGCGCGCGCGGTAGGCGGGATCATCCAACGTGGAGGCACCGTCCTGCAGACCCGTCGCTCTGCGGCCTTCCGGGAGCGCAGCGGTCAGCAAGAAGCGATTGCCCAGATGAAAAAAACTGGCATTGATGCGTTGGTCATTATTGGCGGGGATGGTTCATTGAACGGCGCACATGTGCTTGCCAAAGAGGGCATTCCGGTGATCGGCGTCCCGGCCAGCATCGACAACGATATTTGGCGCACCGACATGGCCATCGGTGTGGATACGGCCATGAATACCATTATGGAAGCGGTGGACAAACTGCGCGACACAGCCTCCTCGCACGGGCGCACTTTTATCGTCGAGACCATGGGACGCGGCTGCGGCTACCTGGCCCTCATGGCCGGGATCGCCTGCGGCGCCGAAATGGTGCTGATCCCTGAAGTGCAGGTGACGATGGACGAAGTGGTCGAGGCGCTTGATTCTGCCTATCGACGGGAAAAGACCAACCTGATTATTGTGGTTGCCGAAGGCGCGAATATCCGCACCAGCGAGTTGGTCAAGGTGCTGCACGAAAAGCGGGTCGGCTTCGAGGCGCGCGTGACCATTCTTGGCCACATCCAGCGCGGCGGCTCACCGACGGCTTTTGACCGGATGCTTGCGGCGCGCATGGGCAGCAAGGCGGTCGAGGCCCTGATTGCCGGGCACACCGACGTGATGACCGGCCTGCAAGGAGGCAAAATCAAATTGATTCCACTGGAAGAAGTTGTCTCTCACAAGCGCACGGCAAACCTCGATTATTACACCATGGCCCGGCGTTTGGCGACTTAGAAAGAAATTAGCGAATAGAGAGTATTTTGGCGTGATGATCTGCAAAGAATCATCACGCTTTTTTTATTGCCCTTCCCACTTTTCCCAAGATATTTGTCTTTCAGTGCGTTGAAACGATTGCCCCGCTGCCCTCGCGTTTGGCAAGATATAAGCGCTCGTCGGCAAGGAAAAGGAGCTTCTTGTGCTCAAATGCGTCGGTGGGGCAAATGGCAATCCCGATGCTGGCAGAAAGAAAATGTTCTTTCCCATTTGGCAAATGCAAACGAGTGGCAGCAAGCGTCGCCTTAAGTTTCTCGGCCACGAAGGTTGCCTTCTCCAGCCCTGACTCCGGCAAAATCACGGCAAACTCGTCGCCGCCATAGCGGCTGATGAAATCGGTGGAACGAACGGCGCGGTATAGCGCGGCAGTTACCTGTTGCAAGACACTGTCGCCAATCGGGTGGCCGTACGTATCATTAATTTTTTTAAAGCCATCCAGGTCGATCATCAATAAAGCATAGCGACGGTTATAGCGGTCAGCCTGCCGAGTCTCCTCATCCAGGCGCTGGTCCAGGGCGCGACGATTGGGCAGGCCGGTTAACAGGTCAGTCAGCGATTCTTTGGAGGCTTGCTCGTACAGGCGCGCGTTATGCAGCAGCGCCCCGGCGCGTTCTGCAAAAAGCTCGGCCACGGTAATTTCTTCGGACGAAATGACGCGCGGCTCATCCCAGTAAAGGGAGAGCGTCCCAAGCGATCCCTTTGGAGAAGGCAGGGCAAATACGGCGTAGGCGCGAATTTTCTCACGCATAATTAAATCTTGCACGGGACGGGTGCGCGAATCTTGATAGATATCCGGGACAAGCACAAAAGCCTCATGTTTGAGCACCTGCGTACCCAGGATTTGGTTGAAGTGCTTTATTGTCTGTTCCAGGTACTCTTTTGAGAGGCCCATCGAAAACTCGCAGCGTATTTCCCCGCTGATCCGATTATAGAGGTGCAAGGCAGCGCGTTGTGCGTGCAGCAAACTGCTGGCTACCTCGACAACGGCTGGCAGTAAGGTGGTCTGCCGCAAGTCAGATGTAATACTGGTAACCTGGTTGGCGAGTTGGTGAAGCAAATCTGCGCGGTGCAGGGTCTCTTCATACAGACTGGTGCGCGAGATAAGCAAAGCTGCCACATCGGCGGCCTGCTGGATGCCATCAATTTCTTCCGGGCTGTAGTAATGGGACTGGTTATATGCGACCATTAGCGCGCCCAGGAAGTGTTTGTCTGGCAGGCCATAAAGCGGCGCCCCAAGTAAAGAGTGGATGGAGTGATCTGTGATGAATTGAGGACAAATATACGGAGAGCAAAGCACATTTTCAGCCACCAATGGCCGCCCCGCGCGCTGCACTGACTGCGCCATGTCGATGTAGGGGCTTGCTATCGGTAACTGGGATAAGTGGGGTTGATTTAATCCACCCGAGACCGCTCCCGGAAAGGCCCGGCCCAATGCCTCATCCCAACGGATAATGTAAACACTGTCTGCGCCAAATAGCTCGCAGGTTTCATCGGCCAAAATTTGGTAAAGGCTGCCGGTTTGATGATATTCCAACCCCGCTTTGGTCAGGTTATGCAGGCGGTCAAGATAATTCCTTTGCAGGTCGGCGTCATGCCATCCAAGCTGCATTTTTTGGATGTACGTATAAATAACAACCCCATTTAGAAGCATGATCATTACAAATGAGAATTGCTCATTTCTCAAGAAACTGTCGTTTACAATAACATCCTGCATAAACTTGGGGACAACCGGAACTGCGATATCGGCAATGTAGACCTGCATCAATCCGCAGTAAAGAAAAACAGAAATCGTATTGAACAAGAACAGAAAGCCTGTGGGAAATAAAATGGAGCTTGCGCCTATATAAAGAACATATAGCAAGACAAAGGGGCTGATACTGCCGCCGCTAAAGTGAATCCATACTGTAATCAGAACCAGGTCAAGAAGAGCCTGCCCAAATGCCACCCGTTTGAGCAGCCTGAATTTTTTTGCCCGGTCGTCTGTGGATGTTCGGATGCCACGATACGCCAACGCGAACCCCAGGTTGGCGACCATGGAGAAAGCCAATGTCAAACCGATGGTTTTGAGGTGGGGTGCGCCCCAGTAAACCAACAATACCAGAAGGCCAATCCCGATGTTAATGGACCAGCGCAAACGACTATTACGTTTGATTTGTTCAAGAAAAAATGCAAACGACTTTGGACGAAGTTTGCTCATAAAAGTTGCCTTTACCGCTACACGGTGCTCTGTAATTGATTATGCGCGTTTTTTTGATTTACTGCAAGCGCCAAACCTTACAATCAGATTTCTGGTATACTACCGCTCGTCTCATTATTATTCACTAAACTTGTTGGTAGAAATTTGAGTTCTGGTTTAGCTACGCAGACATGCGTAGCGGCGCTCTGTAACTCTGAAGTTTTTCTCCAGGATCATACCCATGCCTCGCTTTGAAATTGACGTAGACCCTTGTGACCATATCACTGCCGATGCAATCGGAGCACCCGGACAGCGCGTATTTTATATTCAAGCCTTTCAAGAAGCGCGCGCGCGCACCGTCACCATCATTATCGAAAAAGTTCAGCTTCAATCGCTGACCGTCGGTATTGAACAATTTTTGGCTCAACTTGCCGAACAGAACCCGAATTTACCTGAGGCTTCTGCCGATTTCTTCCATGAGCAAATGCGCATACATCCACCTGTAGAGCCGATTTTCCGTTCGGGTGAAATTGGTCTTGGTTATGATAAAGATCGGGATATGGTTGTGATCGTTACGAGGGAGGTGATGATGGATGGCGATGACCCCGAAGAAGCTGCGATCGTCCGTTTTTGGTGTACACGAACTCAAGCGCGTGCGATGGCCCATTGGGGCCAGGAGGTTATCCAGCGTGGGCGTCCAATTTGTCCGCAGTGCGGACAGCCCATGGAGCCTGAAGGCCATTTCTGCCCCAAAAAGAACGGTCACAAGCACTGATTTTCGAAACCCTGAAGGATGGTAAATCTTTGGGGTGTATTGCTCATTGCATACCGCTGCGCAGAACGCAGTAAATCAGTGAGCTTTCCATTCGCAATTTACAGGCAGGGATTTTTATCCTGGTTCACTACATTACGTAGCAAACAGTAAAGTATATGGTGGATGAGTTCCTGCGCACAACTTTCGAAAATGGATCCATTGAACTCAAGGGACAATTCACGCTTGGGTCTAATTATACCTTTCTTGTGAGTGTTACACACGAGCAACAAGAATGCCAGGCGGTCTATAAGCCCCAAAAGGGTGAGCAACTGCTCTGGGATTTTCCAGAGAACACCCTGGCGGGTCGTGAAGTCGCGGCGTACCTTGTCAGCGAAGCGCTTGGCTGGGGGATTGTCCCCTTTACGATTTTTCGCGAGCAAGGCCCCTATGGCCCCGGTTCGCTCCAGCAATACATCGATTACAATCCCAACTATCATTATTTCAACTTTAAACCGGAAGACAAAGAGCGCCTGCGCCCTGTGGCCCTGTTTGACCACCTGACGAACAACGCCGACCGCAAAGGCAGCCATGTCTTCTTTGAGAAACGCACAAAACACCTTTACGCCATCGATCATGGCCTGTGCTTCAACCAGGAGGACAAGCTCCGCAGCGTGATCTGGGACTTTGCCGGGGAACCATTTTCCCCCGACCTTTTGTCCGCTTTGCAGGGACTGCGCGCCTGCCTCCAGCCTCCCGCCAGGCTTTATACGGACCTTTTGCATTATCTCGACTCGAATGAAATTGCCGCGCTCGACCTGCGCGCGGCAACTTTGATGGGACTTGGCGAATTTCCCTACCCGCCAAACGACCGACGTGTCTTTCCGTACCCACCGTTATAGTTTATCGCCGGCGGACAACCTGGACTTTGTGACTGGACGCCTTAAAGTAATCTGCCGCAAACTTTGCCGCTTCTTCAGGATCATAAGGGGCGCAACTGAACACGTCCAGATAGATGGCCCGGCTGGCATCGGCAAAGTGCGCTGAAATCAGGGAGGTCTCGATTAGTTGCGTCATACTGAACCCCGTCACGCGCGGATCGTCTCCAAAGAATACCACCTGCGTTTCTCCATAGCGTCTCATCTTGATCAGGTCGCATAAAAGCACCACAAACTTGCGGATGGCTTCCGCATTTTGCATGAGCGCCAGATCACATTCATGTAGATCAATGCAGGATGAAACCCCCCAATACGTTTCCAATTCATCCATCTTTTCCTTCCTTTCTTTAATCTTTATGAGGGGAGCGCAACAGGCAGCCTATTGGCTCCAGAGAGACGCGAGAGTATATCAGCTTTTGGCCGGGACGCAACTTTACAGGCCCCTCTTTTATTATCAATATCTCCCCAACAATTCTCAATATAAGTTAAGCTGGCCGAAAATTTCCGCAGATTTCGTAGTAAAAGCAGGATGAATTTGCCAAATCTATGAGACTTGTAAATAAGGAATTCACTTTAATGTGGGGGGCATGCTGGCGGCTCATCATTTTCTCTCATATGCCTTACAGCGCCGCCAAAATGGGTTGCTTGTCCGCATGAGATTGTGGCAGCGGTTCAATATTAATCACCCTTTGCGTGTCAGGAAGAGAAAACAACCGATACGTTTGATTCTCAACAAGCGAAGCCATACCCCGGCGGATGCACACTGGACGTGTGGCCTTTGGTTTCAATGCCCCAATTAACGCCCCTGATATTTTCGTACTGTTCTCCGTACAATTTTCTTCCGAAACCGACCTGACTTCATTGCACTGGATATCGGTATCATCTCAGTATTTTGGGGGAATTGTTGTTATATGGTGGTTTCGATATGGCGGCGTGATAGTGCCGCCGCCTACTCAACCACCGATTATTGAGAAGTTACGGATATCGGTTCACAAGAGCCGCGCATGTTCAATGCGGGTTAGCGCAGAAATCATCAGGGCAACACTCCAGAATAAGTATCCTATGACGAATAACTGACGATTATGCAGGAATTGGCAATAATAGGGGAACCAATACAATTTCCCGGCTGATCCCAGTCGCTGCGCCAGGGCAATCCATCTGTTGTGTTTCAAATCTTTGTCATCCGTCCTCAAATCTTGCCCACCGCCCGGCGCTCATGGGTGCGAAAGGTGAGTTAAACACTGCTTGCCTCCCGTAAATCTTACCGGGAGGCAAGCGTTATTGAACAAGAAGCTCGTGTAAGCTATTCGGCAGATGGGTTGGTTTGCTTCTGCGCTTTTTTGTTTTCCTGAACAGCTTTTAACCACTCGTAAACGGCGGGAAGGAGCGAGATGACGATAATTGCGATGACGACCAGGGAGAAATTATTTTTCACCACATCCAGATTTCCGAAGAAATATCCGGTGAAGGTGCATAGGGCCACCCATACGATCCCTCCAAAAACGTTGTAGGAGAAGAAGTGGCTATAGGTCATTTCACCGACGCCGGCCACAAAAGGTGCAAAGGTGCGCACGATGGGCACGAACCGGGCCAGGAAAATGGTTTTGTTGCCGTATTTTTCAAAGAAACCGTGGGTTTTGTCGATATATTCTTTTTTGATAAATTTTATCTCCCCTGTATAGGCCCGTTTGCCGATCAAATGACCGATCCAATAATTGGCGCTGTCCCCGGCAATGGCGGCTACTGCCATCAAGACAAATATCAACCAGACGTTAAGATTCCCTATCGCGGCAAAGGCCCCGGCGGCGAAAAGCAGCGAATCGCCGGGCAGGAAGGGAAAAATGACCACACCCGTTTCTATAAAAATAACGACAAATAGAATCGCATAGGTCAGGGTGCCAAATTGCTGGATAATTGTGGCAAGGTATCTATCCAGATGCAGGAACAGGTCAATCAGTTGCTTCAAAATCTCCATGGTTATCTCCTGAATTGATGTATGAGAGCGGCTCATTATACCCTGCTTGCGCAGGCTGGGAACGACGTAATGCCTGGTTACAATAAACCAGTCCGCCAAATGTGCCCATTATCAGCACAACCCAGCCAATGAAAAGCGGCGTTGGGTTTGCAATGATGGGCGGGACAGGTTGTTGCGCATACGGGATTAGCGCGTTTAGCAAGAGGGCCATGCTGATTGCGTTCCATAAACCGTGGATCAGCATGACGGCCAGGTAAGCCACCCCGAGCTTGATGTGGGAGCGTTCCTTCCAGGCTGAAACCAGCGCCCAGCCCAAAATTCCGCTGTTCAACATATGCGGCAGGGCTGACCCGGCGCGCTGGGCGGCGGTTGCCATCCATTCGCCGGCCCCGACGCTTGAATATCCCAGATTTTCAGACAACGCGAAAGCCGCGCCGCATAAAACGCCCAGCGCGAAACCTTGCGCCGGGTGTTTTATTTTATCCGCGAATAACCAGAGCGCCATGACTTTCGCAGCTTCTTCGATGGCGGGAACAGCGATTGAGAATAATCCAAAAAGGACGAGCATGCCGGCCGGGCTAAAAAGCATGGGTGCGACGACGGCCATCAGTGTATCTGAATTGTTGGTGTGCTGAACCATCTTTGCCAGGTCGGCGATTTGTTGGGCCAACACAGGGTTGGATGATATGGCGTATAAGCCCGCGATAAACACAAAAATGATCAGCGCAATTAACTCCAGGATGGTACCGATGACAGGCCCGGTAACCAGGGTAATTCCGAACACGCTCCAGGCCTGTTGCGCCGAAGGGAGTTCCAGGTTGCGCAATGTAATACGCAGGAAGAAGATGAGCGGAAGCCCAACCGCCAGGATATTCAAGACCGGCAAAACAAACGCGGCCAATGGGTTGGATGCGATCATTCCCCCAAACGCCAGGACCGGGACCCAGAAGGTGGTCAGCGCGATGAACAAGATACCGACCCCAACAGATGGGATGTGAATGTGAAACCCCGGCAGGTTCAAGAATATACGCCCGTTCAAATAGATGCCGGGGATCAACAAAATGGCGCCGAAGAATAAACCGGCGGCCAGCAGCAAGAAAGTCAACTGGTCCGCGCTGTTTGCCGGGATTGCCGCAGCAACCACCAAAACGGATAATCCGCACAGACTCAGCGCACTTAACGTCAGGAACAAACCCAGAATAAGTGCGCGCCAGTTTGTTTTTGGCAGGTCAGGCGGGAGCGCGAGAGTCATTTCTCCTCGATGGTAACGCTGATCAGCGCGTCGCCGTCAGGCAGGGTTTCTCCGGGGAGCGCATCGCGCGGCGTCAGGTGGTTCAAGACATCGATCCCTTTGATTACCTCCCCAAAAATAGTGTACTTGCCATTCAGTTTCGCAGATGCGACATACGTAATGAAGAATTGGCTCCCGTTCGTGCCCGCCCCGGCATTGAACATCCCCACGACGCCGGGACGATCATACTTCAGGCCGCTGATAATTTCGTCGGGGATAAAGTAGCCGGGGTTGCCCTGCCCGGTGCCGCTGGGGTCTCCGGTTTGGGCCACGAACCCGGGGACGACGCGATGGAAGGTGATGTTATCGTACCAACCCTTGCGCGCCAGAAAGACGAAGTTGTTTACCGTGTTGGGCGCTTGATCTGCCAAAAGATGAATGACAATATCGCCTTTGGCCGTTTTTAATGTGGCGAAATATTGTTTGGATTGATCAATGACCACCGGCGGGCAACTGCTGAATTGCTTTTTGGGGAGCAAATCAAGGCTAAGGATGAATTCCAGGTTATTGAGCAGGGTGGGTTGCCATTTCAAAATTTCGCCGTTGACTAAAATGAACGGCGCGCCCGGCAGGGGGATTTTCATGGCGGTATTCCAGGCTTTTTGCGGGATGGCGATCACTTCAGGGCTGGTGAGATCGGCCTTGAATTTGGCCTGGTCCAGACCAAGCGTCCCAGCCTGGTCCACCACCCAGGCCTGGAACCCGGCGGCGTCGAGTTTGGCCCAATCGGCTTGTTTTGCAAAAAGCAGGTCGTGCATCTCCCAGAATTTCCCCTGCAAGTTGGCGGCCTCGGCTGCCTGTGTGGAGAGCGCGGCTTTATCGTTGATGGTCAGCAGCGGGAAATCGCGGTAAACGATGCGCATGTCTTGCGGATGCTTGCGCTGAATCTCGGTCAGCAAAGCGGCAAATTGGGCGCAGGCCGGGCACTGGAAGTCGCTATAGACGATAACCGTTAAATAGGCATCCACCGGCCCCCTGGCGTGATCCTGTGACGAGACGGGCGCAAACAGCGACGGCTGCTGCCCCACATTCGGCGTCGGCATACTGGAATAGGTACACCGGCTGACGGTGGTAGGTGTGCTCGCGATGAAGTTTAAACTCGACGGTGTCGCCGTGGACCGGGGACTTGCGGGGGTGCTTGCCTCGCAGGCTGCGGTGAAGATCACAAGGGCGCATAACAGCAGCCCGAAGAATTTACGCATAAGGTGTCCTTGCGGGGTTTTTAGTATCCGGCGCGCAGGTCAGCAGGCGAAAATGCTGCGCTGCTGCCTACGGCTTGTTGTAATTCGGCAAACGTGCTCATTTGCGAGATGCGTTCCAGGAAAGCCGTGAGGGAGGCGCTTTGCTTGCGCAGGGCGCGCACCGCCGGCCCAACCGGGTCTTCGCCCGCCGGGCCGCCGGGCACGTCGGCGTAAGCGCCGTAGAAGGCGAAGTAGGCTTGGTTGAGTTTACGGATGGGGTAGCCATGATCCCAGAATACCTGGCGGCGTTGCTCCATGTAGGCTTCGGCTGCGTCGATTTTTCCTTCGGCCAGCAGCGCATCGGCCTGGACGCGGGTTTCGTGCATCTCGGCGCGGAAATCAAAGGGGGGGGCGTCGGGGGCGGTTGCGCCGATTAAATGGGAGACAAGTTGAGGGGCGGGCGCGGCATCCTGCGCCAGTTCGGGGTAGTAGCGTTGTATCACGATCCGCCCGATCTCGTCCCCGGCAATCGAGGCGGTGGTTTCGTTCATGGTGCGCAGCTCGGGGGAACTTTCGTAATTCATCCCCAGCGGGCGTTGGCCCAGGTAAAGATGGGTCCACTCGTGGGCGATGGTGCTGGAGAGCCAGTCGAGGGCGGTGGTGCGCATGATCATGGTGGGGTAGGTGGCCAGACCGCCGATATCGACCACCAGCGAGGAAACGCCCAACTTTTTGTCCACGCTGCTTTCCAGGTTGGCGGCCTGCGCGACAGTCAGGTCCGGTTCAAGCTGGTAGCTGGTTTCCTGTTCGATTTTGCTGCGCGAGGAGATGATCAAATCTTGAGGTAGGGGCGTCACGTGGTAGAGCACCCAGGGAATCGGCTGCCCGCCGAGGGTCAGGCGCTTTTCATCCAGGATTTGCGCCACCTGCTGCTGCAGGACGGATTCGGCAAAGGGCGCCAGGAAATTCTGTCGGTCGGTGTATTCGGCCAGTTGCTGGCGCAAATCTGCGGAGGCCTGCGCCGGGTCTTTAACCGACGGGTCGGAGTAGATCACATCGATCCTGTTTTGGGTATTTTCAATGGACGCGACCAATTGCAGGTATTGCACGACGATCTGGTGTTGGTCGAAGGCCGAAAAATAGCGCGGCGCGCCGATGGCGCTCTGACCAATCTTGATGCGAATGGCGTCCAGCGTCCAGGAGTTGAAGTCGAAACTATAATCCACCGCCAGGATATTCACGCGGTCGTTAATGGTATCCAGGCGCGCGTCGCTAAACGAGAGGCTCAACAATAAAACGATGACGATCGAGAAGTTGATGACAAAGTCCAGCCAGTCCATGCGTCGATTATAACAGGCATGGATGGGCAACGTCATTGAGCGAATGTATCAAGATATTCCCTGAACTTCGCTTGAAAATAACCGAACCGAAAGCGTATAATGTATTTCTTATCTCAAGGAGTGAAACCATGAACAAATCAAATGTCATTTTTATCATTGTTGTCTTGATCTTGATTGCCGGAGGTTATTATTTTGTGCAATCCGCCCAGCAGAGCGCGAAGAACGCAGTCAACGGTGTAGTAGACAGCGCCCTCGCGCCCTTCCAGCAGAGTAACGCCGCCTTGCAGACCCAGGTGGCCGACTTGCTGCATCCCACCCCCACCAACATCCCCCACCCGGTGACGATCATTTCAGACGTCCACGCGTTGGCGCGCCTGGAGACCATCCAGTACTCGGTGGAAAAAGTTATCACCGCCGAGACAGGCCAGGGGACCTTCGCTTTTCTCTTCCAGGATAAATTGCTCTTCGTGGCGCACGGCACTGTCATCGCCGGCATCGACTTGGGCAAACTCAAGCCCGAAGATATGAAAATGGTCAACGGTGTGCTCAACGTGCGCCTGCCCCAGGCCGAAATCTTTGTTGCCACCCTCGATAACAACAAATCCTATGTATACAGCCGCGATACCGGCGTAATGCAAGCGCCCAACAAAGATCTTGAGACATTGGCCCGCCAGTCTGCCGAAGATGAGATCAGGAAAGCCGCGCTCGAAGACGGCATTCTTGACCTGGCCCAGCAGAACGCCGAGGCGTACCTGACGAAATTCTTCGGCGCGCTTGGTTATCCTAATCCGGTTTTCATCAAATAACGGCATCATCTCAATATTTCGGGAGAATTGCTGTCGAAAGTGGTTTCCCCCTGCCGGGGACTACGCGGTACGACGGCGGAACAGCACCGCCGCCTACTCAACCACCGATGATTGAAATGATACAAATAACGCATGGCACGCAGTCGCGCTCAACCCCCTGACGGGGGCAGGCGGTAGGCCGGGTTGACCGCCGGCGCCATGTTTCCTGGGATGAGAACGACTTTAAGCAAAGAAGACACTGGAAAGTGTCTTTTTGTTTTGCGCTTTTGGTTTTGCCGGAGGCTACTTGCACAGTATCTCAAAAATCATCTTATAGTTGTAGCCAAATTCCGCCGGGTATCTGGGGTCTTTGGACAGGGAAACGCATAAGGGGAAACGCAATTTGGTGTGCCCCTTGATTTCTTTATTGTAGAGCGCTGTGGCGTCGTCCACCCGGCCCAAGTTGACCAGGCCTTCGAAGAAAGGAACCATCTCGGATGGGTCGCTGGCATCGAGATGCAGAGCAACCGTCTGGTCGTAGAGCTTGCCGACTTCCTTCCAGTTGCCGGTTTGACGGGCCAGGGAGGCTTTTTGGTAGTAATAGCACCAGGTGTGCGGCGGTTCGGAGCCGAATATCCGGCTTTGCGGAACGGGGGCCGCTCCGAATGGGACGATCCGGTCGATGTGTGAATAGCTCCCGACTTGTTGCACCAGCAGCGCATCGTCTTCCGAGTAGGCCGGCAACGTCCCGTCGATGACGTGGATACAGGCCGACGAGGATGGAACGCTGATCAGCAGCAGCTTGTTGAAATCGCGGTGCATGGGGATGTCACGCACGGGGTTGGTCATGGTGACTTTTCTCAGGATGTCGTAGGCCGTCTCAGAGTTGAGCACTTCGGATGTGATGGCGGGCGAAGTCGCCGGGCCGGGCCGGTAGATCAAATTGACCGGCCCCCAGGTTTCGTAATCTTGCTGTTGCTGGTAGCCCTCAGGGTAGTAGGTCATCACCAGGGTATCGTTTTTGATATCCGGCGCGCGCCAGGTGAGTTGCCACCACGTCTGCCGTTCGTAGTTCCACAACCGGCCCCAATAATCGGCGTTCAAGGCCTGCGTCGAGACGGAAAAGCCGATCAGCGCGATCAGGGCCAGTTTGCGGAATTTGGGCCGCAGCATCAACAGCAGTCCGCCCACGAGCAGTACCGCGCCGCCCATCGGGTGGAGTCCGTAGCTTTTGTAGGCGTCGCCCAGGTCCACGTTGCGCCCCGAAGCAATGACCGGCGCAACGGCGCAGACTACGCTAAAGGCTCCGATCAAGACCCAATCCTTGATCGGACGGGGTTTCTCATCCCGGTTGTCGTCCACGCCCCACCAACGTTTGAGCAGGAAGGAATAGGTCAGTACCAGCGCGATTACAATCCCGGCGATCAACAGGGCGATCCCCAGGTTCGAATACTCCGCGCTGGAAAACGATTGATAAGGCTTCACGAACCAGGCAAAAATGGAAGTGCTCAGGAAATCCTTTGCGGTCCCGATCACCAGGCGCAGGGACATGTGACGCAGGTCGTTCAGGTAGCTGCCGGCCAGCCGCGATGCGTTGGTGGCATTCCTGGCCCCTTCGAAGATGAACAAACGCCAGTATAAAAACGCAGCCGAGGCGATAACGTACGGCCACCATCTTTTGAGCACATCCACAGCCAAGACGCGCCATGTCTTAAAACCGTCGCGGAACAAGATATAGCCCAGCAGCGCCAGACGCATGCCTTCCAGTCCGATCATGTATTCGTAGATGAATAGGTAATTGACGGTCAGGATGACAGACAACAGACCACAGACGGCCTTCCATTTCCTGTTATCGGCTTTGATTGCCTGGAGCATGAAGGCGATGGAAAGCAGACCCGTGCCAAAGCCGTAAAGTTGGTTCTGCTTGGTGTTCGCGTCCGGCTGAGAAAGGAACCCCGGGTAGACGATAAAGAGCACGGTCATCAGCGCCGTCAGGGACTTGTTGTTCGGCCAGAGCAGGCGCAGGATCCAGAAGAAGGCCAGCGCGCCGATGAAACGCCACAGCAGCGCGTACAACTGCCAGTTAACGATGGTATCGCCCAGGAAACGGTAAACAATCGAGTAGACCACGCCCATGAACGGGCGGTCGGTGCTGAACAAGGGGATGATACTCTGCGCCCCGCGCGCCGCGCCCGACCACAGCATGTACCAATCATCGTAATAGTATCCGAGCTTGGGGATGTTAATTCCGTATGTCACCAAAGTCGTCAGGAAAATGAGCAGGGTGGCAAGAAAGGTTTCGTTTTTGAATAGTTTTTGAATGGCTGGCTTCATTCTTCGGCTCCGTCAATACTTTTGCTCGATTTCCCGTGCGAATGGGGATTATACTCTCACAAAGGCTTGGGCAAACGCGCCATTTCGATTTAATGGGGTCACGCTGGGAGATGTTGTCTTTGTCACCGTCTGTTCTGGTAAAATAAGGCACACTGTTAAACAGGAGAAAACCCTTGACCGCAACCCTAAAAATCGTCATCCCTATGGCAGGCTGGGGCACACGTATGCGCCCTCATACCTGGAGCAAGCCCAAACCGCTGGTCAGCGTGGCCGGGAAAACATCCCTCGATCACCTGATGGATATGTTTGACACGCTGCCCGACCCCGAAAATACCGAGTTCATCTTCATCATCGGGCCGTTTTTAGGCGAACAAATCCCCCCATATATTGCCAAGAATTATCCCAAGCTTAAAACCCGCTATGTGGTTCAAGAGGAAATGAAGGGACAGTCGCACGCCCTTTGGCTGGCGCGTTATGACCTGGACGGCCCCCTGCTTATGGTTTTCTCGGATACCCTGCTTGAAACGGACTTTTCGTTTATTGCCGATGAAAAAAGCGACGGTGTGGCCTGGGTTAAACCTGTCAAAGACCCGCGCCGCTTCGGCGTGGCGGAAGTCAACCCCGAAGGGCAGATTATCCGCCTGGTCGAAAAGCCAAAATCGATGGAGAATAACCTGGCGTTGGTGGGTTGCTATTATTTCAAGAGCAGCGAAAAACTACTTTCGGCTATCGACGAACAGATGAAACGCGGGATCAATCTCAAAGGCGAGTATTTCCTGGTGGATGCAATCAACATCATGCTTGATCGAGGCGCACAAATGCGCATCCACAAGGTGGATATCTGGCTGGATACCGGCACAATTGAAGCCACGCTTGAGACGAATACGTATATGCTCGAAAACGGGCGGGACAATACCGAAGAAGCCGCCAAACGGACGGGCATAACAGTCATCAGACCGGTGTTTGTCCACCCAACTGCCAAAGTGGATGCGTCCGTAATCGGGCCGCACGTCTCAATTGGGCCGGAGTGCGAAGTAAGCAGTTGCGTCATACGCAATACTATTCTCGATGATGAAGCCGCAGTAACTGATTCGGTGCTGGACGGCTCATTCGTTGGGCGACAAGCCAGGGTGGATGGGCATCCAACGACGGTCAATATCGGAGATAGCTCCAGCATCCAGCTTTAGCGTCAACCATGTAGGACAAGATGTGATCTTGTCCTACAATTTTTTTGCCGAAAGCCCATAATATAATATGAGCGGCATCGTTGCATGGCATTCCGGGTTTGCTATGCTCAAAACCTGTTATGCTGGCGGCGAATGGCTAACAGTTGTGAATTAAGGAGTACGATGAGTGAAAAAATCGACAGGATAAGGCTTTTTGTGGCTTCCCCGGGTGATGTTCCAAACGAACGCACGCAGGTGGATAAAGTAGTAAGGGAAATCAACGCCACCATTGGGAATAGTTTAAAAATTGTAATAGAAGTGCTCAAATGGGAGGATGTATATCCGGATTTGGGCCGTCCTCAAACAGTAATCAACGGGCAGATTGGTGAATATGATATTTTCGTGGGGATCATGTGGAAACGCTTTGGAACCCCCACAGGCGAAGCAGAATCGGGTACAGCGGAAGAATTTGAACGCGCTTATGAAATATGGAAGCAAGATAAACTCATTCATGTGCTTTTCTATTTTTCGCAGAAGCCCTATTCTCTCCACGCGCTTGAAGAGGCTCGACAAGTTCAAAAGGTATTGGAATTCCGTGAAAATATATCCAAAATCGCGCTTGTGAAGCAATACAAGAATACTGAAGATTTCTCGGAGCAATTTCGGAAGAACTTAACTAAATTAGTAAATGATATTGTGGCATCTCCCAAGCGGGCAGAACAAATTGAATCTAATGTGCGCAAGCACCAAGGGAGTAAGCAACTCCACCCGGTCGATAACATCTCGCCTGAGATGAATAGCCAACTTCTTATTAATCCTGCCAAGAACTTGTTCTCTTCTTTTCAACCGAGTAGGGAAGGGAACAAGTTTGTCCAGTTGCATATCCCGACAACACCGGGAATCGTCAATGAGGTAAAAAGGGCAAGCTCCATTTACATCATCAAAGATCCCATCAGACCTTGCATGATCCAAATCGGCGAAACTCGCTCACTGAGAAAAGTTGGCAATCCGGATGCGATACCGGAATTGACGAATTTGAATCTTGCTATGCTCAAGCAAATGTACCCTTTTATCCTGGGTCAAGAAAACAAGTGGGTCAGGATGGTTTTTGCCGAACTAACCACTGACCCGGATATTCTTGATTTCATCAATGAAAAGGATCCTGAAGATGATGTGAAGCGTATGGCTGCGCAGAATCCTTCAGGGTCAAACGCTTTAAGACAAAAGGATTGTAAGTTCTGCGACCAAGGTTTTATTTTTAGACGCAAGGTAAATTCAAGCACCACCACCACGATCATCCCGAATGATTTTCCTTATGGCCCTTATTTCCACTACATCGCAATGCCTGTAGATGCAGTCCATTCCTGGGAAGATCTAAGTGAAGAACAATTACGTGACTTAAACCAGACCATCCATGATTTTCTGATTTCAGATGACGCAGACAATTTAAAGAAATCGAAAGGCGTTTTCATCGGATTCAATTCAACGATCCGGCACCTGGTCATGGCAAAAAGGACACGTTCATCGGCAGGCGCCAGTATTTCCCATGTTCACAAACAGATTTGGGGCATGACACCCGACTCTTTCAACCTTGCCGACCACTTGTCTGAAATCTGTGAAGAATATCAAAAAAAAGGCATCGACTACCTGGATGAATATCTCAAAACGCTGGCAGAAAAAGGATTTATTCTCTGGCAGGATGAGTATGTGGCTCTTTATGTTCCTCTCGGGCAAACATCCCTACATGAATTACAGTTAATGGTAAAACGTGCCGGAGTACACCATTTTCTACAGCTAACGGAACCAGAGATAACGTCAATGTCAAAGGCCGAATTCATCACAGTTCAATTATTCAAACGCTTAGGGATAAACAGCTTTAATGAAATATTAATGGCAGAGAGTTTTAACGCCACTACGCCATGTTTCCGCTTGATTATGGCATTTATTACGCGCGAGGTGGATTTGGCGGTGTCCGAGTTAAATCAGTTGTATGTTGTGGACAAGCATCCTTCGGATACAGTTTTGGCCATAAACGAGCAATGGCAATATATCCATGAGCAGTATGGCTTTGTAAAAGATGAACGCTTTGCGCAGCCTGGCTAGTTGACAGGGTGTATTGCAAAAGTACGGCAACCTGCCATTACAAAGCCAAAGCGCCAACTTCCGGTTTCAAGACTGCCATCAATAAATGCCTTGATGAAACTTCAACAACCCATCAGTCGGCCTTGAATTCTCTGCTTACCCTCACCCTCGGAATTTCTTCAAGAGCAAGGCTGATCGGCACCAACTCAAGAATTGGGTGGATGATTACGTGAAGCAACCTGAAAAATAAAGCCCTTGCCGTTAATACCCATGCAAACCAA
>JBARBA010000161.1:0-2126 GCA_049792555.1 Anaerolineales bacterium | reverse complement strand
CGGAGGTCAATAAAGACGCGGAACGCCTGAGTGTGATCTTGATGGCATTGCGTCGCCGCGGCGTTGACATTCTGGATTCTGAGGGGGATTACGGCGCTGCCGTAGACGAGACTGCTCCCCCTGAATTTGATTTTGAGTCATGGGCCAACCCGGCAGGGGAGGCTTTTTCATCCGACGATACCATTGGTCTCTATTTGAAGGAAATGGCCCGCGTCCCCCTGCTTTCGCAGGAAGAGGAGTTGGAGATTGCCCGCCGCATTGAAGCCGGGCGAAAATCCCGCCAGCGCCTGCTGCAAAGCGAACACCATTCGGCAGCCGAATGCCGGGAATTGGAATCCGTTTACCAGGACGGCTTACTGGCGCGTGAGCATTTGATCAAAGCCAACACGCGGCTGGTGGTGAGCATTGCCAAACGCTATATGGGACGCAATATGGCCTTTCTCGATCTGATCCAGGAGGGAAATCTTGGGTTGATGAAAGCAGTTGAAAAATATGATTATCACCGCGGTTTCCGCTTTTCCACCTATGCCACGTGGTGGATCCGCCAGACAATTACGCGCGCCATTGCCGACCAGGCGCGCACCATCCGCGTACCGGTGCATATGATCGACCGTATCCGGCAGATGTACAAAGCCACCCATGAAATCGAACAGCGCCTGGGCCGCGCGCCCACGGCGGATGAACTGGCCGAGGCGGTGGGATTGACCGCGAAAAAGGTGCAGTGGATTCAGAAAGTCTCCTGGCTGCCGCTTTCGTTGGAGACCCCGGTCGGCGACGATGACGATTCCGAGTTGGGTATGTTCATCGAAGACGAGTTTAGCCCCACGCCGATGCAGTCGGCCTACCAGTCCATGCTCAAAGAAAAAATGGCGGAGGTGCTTTCCACCCTTGCGCCTCGCGAAGCGCGTATCCTGAGTATGCGCTTTGGCCTGGATGACGGCGTGGTTTATACACTGGATGAAGTGGGGCAGCGCTTTGGACTGACGCGCGAGCGCATCCGCCAGATTGAGGGGAAGGCCCTGCGCCGCCTGCGCCATCCGCGCCGCTCGAGGCAGTTGAAGGATTATCTGTAAATACACAGAAATTCGCAAAAGCGACAGTTACCTTAAAGCGCAGGAGCGGCCATGACTGGCCGCTCCTGTTATTCTCCAGGAAAAGATAACGACGGACGTTATTTTTCTTCTTCTCCATCTTCTTCCTTCTTGCCCTTTTCGATAATTTCGGGGGCAGCAACTTCGGCAGTCGGGGCAGCAACGACTTCGACCGCTTCTTCCTTGGTTGCAGTGGCGACAGCTACCATAATATCCGGGTCGCTCAACACGGTGACAGCTTCGGGGATCGACAGGTCGCGGACGTGGATGGCATTGCCGATCTTTGCCAGACCGCTCAAGTCAACTTCAATGCGTTCGGGCAGGTCTTGGGGCAGGGCCTCCACTTCCAGCTTGTTCAGGTTGTGGACGACGATGGCGCTGTAATCCGCAATCGCCGGAGCAAGGCCGGAGAAGTGGATCATAACTGCGGCGCGGATCTTCTCGGTCAGCGAAACTGCCTGAAAGTCAACGTGAATCAGCACATTCTTGATATAGTTCTTTTGCTTTTCACGCACCAGCGCCGGGATCAGTTTCCCATCCAGTTCGACGTTGATAATGCTGGAGGAAGTCAGCTTGGGAATGGACTGGCCCGCGCTGTGGGCTTCGAGCGAAATCGGGATGGACCCAATCTCGTGGCCGTAGATCACGGCGGGCAGTTGGCCTGCGCGGCGTAACTGGCTGACCTGTTTTCCGGTCACGGTGCGTTTGGTGGCTTTCAAAACAACTTTTTCCATCTTATTCTCCTTGGGCGCCTCTCACCTGGGAATCAACCCGGTTACCTTCGCCCTGCTTTCAAATTTTTGCGGCGCGCCGCATTTAGTAAAATGCGCATCCATACCAGGATGCGGAAACAACGAGGCTAGATTTTAGCCGGGGCAGGGGGAATCGTCAAGGCGGGCGGATTCAGCTGTTAGGGCAAAGTAGTAGAGTCCCCTTTAAGCAAAGTTAAAATGTCCCCTTCGGAGGACGAGAAAATGGAGACACTACTAACGATGAGTGGCAAAGAAATAAGCAGACTGGAAGTGATGCAACGGC
>JBARBA010000160.1:0-8917 GCA_049792555.1 Anaerolineales bacterium | reverse complement strand
ATTCCAAAGAGCGGAGAGGCGGCCTGAAAGACCTTTTTTGGGAGGCGATGTTGGCGTCAGGTGGGGAGCAGGAGTGGTCATGCGAACATCCTTTATGCTGCGGTACTTATGGCGTTCAGGAGTTGTTGTCCATTTTTATCGGTACAGCCAGACTCTCAACATCGAAAACAGCCGGTCAACGTCGACAGGCTTGGAAAGGTAGTCATTCGCTCCGGCGGCGATGCACTTCTCCAGGTCGCCCTTCATGGCTTTGGCGGTCAGCGCCAGGATGGGCAGGTTCTTGAACCTGGACTGGGCGCGCACCCGTTCCATGGTCTCGTAACCATCCATCCCCGGCATCATAATGTCCATCAGCACCAGGTCAATATCCGCGACAGTCTCAAGCATCTCCAGCGCTTTCTCGCCGCTGCGGGCAATCGATACCCGCAGCTTCTTGTCGTTGAGCAGGCGTGAAAGCGCAAAAGCGTTGCGCATGTTATCGTCCACCACCAGCACGTGCTTGCCGCTAAAGACCGCGTCGTGGTCATGCAAAAGGCGGATGGCATGCTGCTTTTCGGCGGGCATATCGGCCACCACGCGATGCAGGAAGAGCGCGGCCTCGTCCAGCAAGCGCTCCGGCGACTTGACGCCCTTGATGATGACGCTGCTGGCGTATTTGAGCAATTCCGCATTCTCTGCCTCGGTCAGCGCCTGGCCGGTATAAACAATCACCGGGCATTTCGAAAATGTTTCATCCTGATTGATTTTGTTCAATAACTCAAAGCCGGTCATGTCGGGCAGGGTCAGGTCAAGGATCATGCAATCGAAGCGCGCTTCGCGCAGCAAGGTCAGCGCCGCATCGCCGCGCTCCGCCTCGCTGATTTTCACGTCGCTGCCGTCCAACAGCCGGCGAACACTGAGACGCAGCACATTGTCATCTTCCACAATCAGCAGGGTTTTGATGTCGCGCGAAAGGAATTCCCCGATCGTCGCAAAGACGCCGTCCAGTTGCTCCTGGTTGACCGGTTTGCTCAAGAAGCCCAGCGCGCCGCGCTTGTAAGCGTCCATCGTCTGGTCGCCAGCGGAAAGGATATGCACCGGGATGTGCCGCAGATCGGCATTGCCCTTGAGCGCATCGAGCACTTCCCAGCCGTTCATGCCCGGCAGGTTCAGGTCAAGCAGGATGGCATCGGGATGGTAAACAGCGGCCAGCTTCAGCCCGCTTTCGCCATCGCCCGCCAGCACACATTTGAAATCTTTGCTATGGGCGTAGCCAAACAACACTTTCGCAAATCTTGAATCGTCTTCAATCACCAACAAAACCTTGTCGCCCTTTTGGATCTGATCGCGTTCATCTTCAACGGGTGGCATGGGTTTTGACGTAACGACTGCACCGGTTGAAATCTCCACAGGCAGAACAGACCGCTCCTCAGCGTTCGTCTCCCGAAAGGACGTCGGGACGATGTGAGCGCTTACGCCGACATCGCGCCCCGCTGCGCCCCTGTGGGGATAGGGTAAGACCTGCCTCGCCGTCATGGAAGCAGGAGCAGGCGCCGGGGTGGATTCCGCTGCCCCCTCCGGGTGATAGAGCGGCAGGTAGAGCGTGAACAAGCTGCCTTTGTCGGGTTCACTTTCCAGTTCGATTCTCCCGCCCAGTTTCGCAGCCAATTCGCGCGAAATCGTCAACCCCAGGCCGGTGCCGCCATATTTGCGGTTGATGGAACCGTCTGCCTGTTGGAAGGCTTCGAAGACGCGCTGCTGCTGTTCGGGCGTCATGCCGATACCGCTGTCGCGCACCCGAATGGCAACCATTTCGCCCGCCGGTTCAATGTTGAATTGCACCGCGCCTTGTTCGGTGAACTTGAAGGCGTTGGACAGCAGGTTTTTGAGCACCTGCTCCACGCGCTGCTGGTCGGTTGTGATGCTTTCAGGCAGCCCGGCAGCCAGGTTGACCTCAAATCCCAGGCCTTTCTGCCCGGCTACATGCTCAAATTGTACATGCATGATTTGGGCAAGGCTTGCAAACGACATGGGCGCAAAATTGAAGGTCATGTGCCCGGCTTCCACCTTGGAGAGATCGAGGATGTCGTTGATCAGTTGCAGCAGGTCGGCGCCGCTGGCATAGATGATTTGCGCCGATTCCTGCTGGTTGGGTGTCAGGTTGCCTTCTTCGTTTTTGGCCAGCATGCCCGAAAGGATCAACAGGCTGTTGAGGGGTGTGCGCAGTTCGTGGCTCATGTTGGCGAGGAATTCGGATTTGTATTTACTGGTGGCTGCCAGTTCGATGGCTTTGCGTTCGAGTTCCTGCTGGGCTTCGCGCAAGTCCCGGTTTTGGTGGTCGAGGGCGGTTTGCTGTTCCTGCAAAGTCTGCGTCTTCTCTTCAAGGTCAGTGTTGGCGGCTTCGAGCGCAGTCTGGTTGGATTTGAGACGGGTTTCGGAGGCGCGCAAGCTCTCAGTTTGGGTTTCAAGCTCTTCGTTGGTAGCGCGCAGTTCTTCCTCCTGGGCTTGCAGTTCTTCAGCCTGCTGACGGGTCTGTCTCAATAGTTCGTTGACCTGCTTGCGCGCCTGGGCAGTGGAGAACGTAATCGCGATGCTCTCCAGCGCGCTGTTCAGAAATTCCATCTGCGCCGAACTAAATTCGGTCAGCGCGCCAATCTCAATCACCCCAATTACCTGCTCGTCGTAGACAAACGGTAAAGCCAGGACGGTGCGCGGAAGCAGTTCGCCCAGGCTGGGAGATGTAATAATGATATAGTCAGCCGGGAGGTGGACAACACAGGCTTTTTTCTCCCGCGCAACTTGCCCCACCAAGCCCTCGCCAATCTGGAATTGGTCGGGAAGATTCGAACGCCGGGTATAAGCGTAGCTGCCTGCCAGTTTGAGCAGGCTGCCTTCCAACACATACAACGTTCCCACCTGGGCATCCAGGTACCGGCATAGCTGTTCAATCACGTTGTTCGCCAGGATGGGGATATCCTGCTCGCCGCGCATTTTTTCATTCAGCAGCGACTGCCCGGTGGTCTGCCACATTTGCGCCGCCAGGCTGTGGTTGGCTTCTTCCACCGCCCTGCGGGCCCTTTCGGCATATTCCTTGGCGATATCTGCGGCATCTCTGGCCTCATAAAGTTCTATGGCGCGCTGCTGGACTTGCGCGTATAAGCGCGCTTTTTCGATGCCGTTGGCCAGTTGGTCGGCCATGGTTTGCAAGATGGTGATATCTTCTGGTGAGAAGGCAGACTCTTGCGTACTACTCACCGTCATGGCCCCGATAACCTGCTTCTGAGAGACGAGCGGCAGCGCCAGTTCGGAGCGCGCGCCTGGCAACAGCGGGTTGTTGAAACGCACAGCTTCCTTGCCCGCATCCAGGGCAATACGCGCCTGTTTGTGGGTGATGCACCAACCAATCATCGAGTCATCGCCGATTTCGAGTTTGTGAGCGTTTGCCAGCATTTGCCGCCCGGCTTCCCCGGTGCCTGCTTCCAAAACGGCGAAACGGCGCTGCTCGTCGAGCAGGAACAAGCCCACATAGTACAGGTCGAAACGCTCTCGCACCAGGTTAACGGCCTGCCGGATCAATTCATCCGCATCCAACATGCTGCTGACAACGCGGGAAACTTCAGCTGCGGCCTGAAGCTGAAGAGCATGGCTGGACAGCGCTTCGGTGCGCTCTTCCACGCGCTTTTCCAGACCTTCCAGCATTTGCTGGAGTTGAATAGTCATATTGTTAAAGGTCAGCGCCAGTTTTCCGACCTCGTCGCCAGACTCGACCAGCGCCTGGGTACTCAGGTCACCGGCGATGACACGTTCAGCGACAGCCGTCAGGCGTTCGATCGGGCCGGCGACAAACTGGGCAACACCCAGGGCAGCCAGGCCGGCCACACCGGCAGTCAACAGCAATGCCAGTTCGGTAATGCCCAATTGAGCATCATCATTGGCCTTGAGCTGCGAAAAGGCAACTATGCTGGCGGGGACCATGGCAACCAGCATAAAGATCAGCACCATTTTGATATGCAGCGGGTAAGAACGAAATTGCCGCGCAATGACAATGGAAAATATTAACAATATCATCCCCCCGATGATTTGTATGACCGAACGGATAGCGGGCGCCGAGTATTGAAAGAAGGGCGGATATATTTCCAGCAAACCCATCAGCACACAGCCGAAAATGGTAAAAATAATGGCCCGGTAGGCCGCCCGCGAGGTCAGCGTTTGTGCGATTGCGCCTGTAACGGCCAGGAAAGCAAACAAACTTAAAATCACTCCCACATTGAGCAGCGCCGCCGCGCTAATACACGCCGCCAGAATACTAAAAATCACCACTCCCATACCTCGTTCCACCTGGCCGCGCCGGGAAAGTATCGCGCCCACACTGCAACCCATCCCGATCACAGCATTACAGCAGGTTACCAGGAGCATTTGCCAGGCGCCAGTCTGAAAGACAAGAAAGGCATAGAGCGGCAACGACCCGAATCCTGCGATAGCGATCACAAGCGCCACACGAAACGCATCGCGCGCTTTCGGATTTGCAGTTTCGAAATTCAACAAAGCAGAGATGCGACCAGGAAGACCCATTTTGGGGGCTGCTGTTGGCGTCAAGTGAGGAGCAGGAGTGGCCATGTGAAAATCCTTTGTGGTGCGGTTCTTATGGCGGTCAGGGGTTGTTGTCCATCTTTATCGGTACAGCCAGACTCTCAACATCGAAAAGAGCCGGTCAGCATCCACAGGCTTGGAAAGGTAATCATTCGCCCCGGCGGCAATGCACTTCTCCAGGTCGCCCTTCATGGCTTTGGCGGTCAGCGCCAGGATGGGCAGGTTCTTGAACCTGGGCTGGGCGCGCACCCGTTGCATGGTCTCATAGCCGTCCATCCCCGGCATCATAATGTCCATCAGCACCAGGTCAATATCCGCGACGGTCTCAAGCATCTCCAACGCTTTCTCGCCGCTGCGGGCAATCGATACCCGCAGATTTCTGTCGCTAAGCAGGCGCGAAAGCGCAAAAGCGTTGCGCATGTTATCGTCCACCACCAGCACGTGCTTGCCGCTAAAGACCGCGTCGCGGTCGTGCAAAAGGCGGATGGTATGCTGCTTTTCGGCGGGCATATCGGCCACCACGCGATGTAGGAAGAGCGCGGTCTCGTCCAGCAAGCGTTCCGGCGACTTGACGCCTTTAATGATGACGCTGCTGGCATATTTGAGCAATTCTGCGTTCTCTTCCTCGCTCAAAGCCTGGCCGGTATACACGATCACAGGACATTTCGAAACCGTTTTATCCTGGTTGATTTTGTTCAACAGTTCAAAGCCGGTCATATCGGGCAGGGTCAGGTCAAGGATCATGCAGTCGAAGCGCCCCTCGCGCAGCAAGGTCAGCGCCGCCTCGCCGCGCGCCGCCTCGCTGATTTTCACGTCACTGCCGCCCAACAATTGGCGCACGCTATGGCGCAGCCCGCTGTCATCTTCCACAATCAGCAGGGTTTTGATGTCGCGCAATAGGAATTCCCCGATCGTCGCAAAGACGCCATCCAGTTGCTCCTGGCTGATCGGCTTGCTCAGGAAGCCTAACGCGCCGCGTTTGTAAGCGTCCATCGTCTGGTCGGCGGCAGAAAGGATATGCACCGGGATGTGCCGCAGACTGGCATCGCCTTTGAGCGTGTCGAGCACCTCCCAGCCGCTCATGCCCGGCAGTTTCAGGTCGAGCAGGATGGCATCGGGGTGGTGAACAGTAGCCAGTTTCAGCCCACTCTCGCCGTCGCCCGCCAGCACACATTTGAAATCTTTTTTATGAGCGTATCCAAGCAGCACTTTCGCAAATGAGGGATCGTCTTCAATCACCAGCAAAACCTTTTCCCCTTTTTCGATTTTATCGCGGTCATCGTCAACGAACGGCGCGGGCCTGGATAGGGTCACTGCGCCGGTCGAAGTCTTTTCCGGTGGAGCAGGCTGCTGCTCCTCGGCGTTCGTCTCCCGAAGGGATGTCGGGACGATGTGGGCGCTCACGCCGGCATCGCGCCCCGCTGCGCCCCCGTGAGAGTAGGGTAAGACCTGCCTCGCCGTTACCGGGGTGGGTGCTGCTTCCCTTGTGGGACTGGGGCTTCCCCCTTCGCGGGGGCTTCCCCCTTGGCGGGGGCTTCCCCCTTGGCGGGGGCTTCCCTCTTCCGGGGAGTAGAACGGCAGATAAAGCGTGAACAGGCTACCCTTGCCGGGTTCACTTTCCAGCCCGATTTTCCCGCCCAGTTTCGCAGTCAATTCGCGCGAAATCGCCAGCCCCAGGCCGGTGCCGCCATATTTGCGGCTGGTGGAACCGTCTGCCTGCTGGAAGGCTTCGAAGACGCGCTGCTGCTGTTCGGGCGTCATGCCGATACCGCTGTCGCGCACCCGAATGGCGATCATCTCGTCCGCCGGTTCGATGTTAAGTTGCACCGCGCCCTGTTCGGTAAACTTGAAGGCGTTGGATAACAGGTTTTTGATGACCTGCTCCACGCGCTGCTGGTCGGTCGTGATGCTTTCAGGCAGCCCGGCAGCCAGGTTGATCTCGAATCCCAGGCTTTTCTGCTCGGCCACAGGTTCAAATTGCGCGCGCATGATTTGGGCAAGACTTGCAAACGACATGGGCGCAAAATTGAAGGTCATGTGCCCGGCTTCCACTTTGGAGAGGTCGAGGATGTCGTTGATCAGTTCAAGCAGGTCAGCGCCGCTGCTGTAAATGATTTGCGCCGATTCAACCTGGTTGGACGTCAGGTTGCCATCTTCGTTCTTGGCCAACATGCCCGAAAGGATCAACAGGCTGTTGAGGGGTGTGCGCAGTTCGTGACTCATGTTGGCGAGGAATTCGGACTTGTATTTGTTGGTGGCAGTCAACTCTGCGGCTTTACGTTCGAGCTCCTGCTGGGCTTCGCGCAGGACACGGTTTTGTTGATCGAGGACGGTCTGCTGTTCCTGCAAAATCTGTGTCTTCTCTTCAAGGTCAGTGTTGGCGGCTTCGAGCGCAGTCTGGTTGGATTTGAGGCGGATTTCGGAGGCGCGCAGGCTCTCGGTTTGGGTTTCGAGTTCTTCGTTGGTGGCGCGCAGTTCTTCTTCCTGGGCTTGCAGTTCTTCGGCCTGTTGGCGGGTTTGGGAAAATAGCTCGTTGACGCGGGCGCGGGCCTGCGCGGTCATAAAGGCAATTGCCACGCTCTCGATGGCCTTTTCCAAAAAACTTCTCTGCTCCGGGGTAAATTGGGTCATGGATTCCAATACAACCACACCGCTGACTTCCTGGTTATAAACCACCGGCGCAACCAGACTGAATTTGGGCAACACTTTTCCCTGGCGCAGGCTGAGCGCAATGTAATCGTCGGGAATTTCCTTGAGGATGACTTCCTTTTCGACCACAGCCTGACCTACCTGGCCTTCGCCAATCTGATATTGCTGCGCCAGCGACTTCCGCCGGTAGGCATAGGTGCTGGTCAACTGCAGAACCTTGTCATTCAAAATGTAAATCGCGCCGTTATCAACGTTCAGATACTTGCACAACTGTTGAATAACGTTGTTGGCCAACGTCAAAATATTCTGCTCGCCGCGCATTTTTTCATTCAACAGCGCCTGCCCGGTGGTCTGCCACATTTGCGCCGCCAGAGTTTGGTTGATGACCGCAACCTCGTGGTGGGCTTTTTCCGCCTCGTTTTTGGCAATTTCCGCCTTTTCTTTTTCTTTTTCGGCGATACTGCGCGCTCTATCGGCTTCCTCCAACGCTGTTTCTGCCGCCCGTTTTGCTTCGACCAATTCTGTAATATCGCTTGAAATTCCAAAAGTACCGACAATGGCGCCTCTCTCATCTCGCAGAGGCATTTTGGTCGTCAATACCCAACGGTCAATACCATCCGGTTCCTGTAAACCGATGATGGGTTGGCCCGTTCGCATGATCTCCTGTTCCAGTTGATACTTTATTTCTGCCTGGTTCGATGGGAAGAAATCAAAATCACTTTTTCCGATCAGTTGGCTGCGATCTTTTACTCCCACCGCTACGGCAAATGCTTTATTGACCCCGGTTAGGCGGCTTTGAGCATCCTTGAAGTAAATTCGATCAGGAACGCTTTCCATGAAAGTATCAAGAATATACTGCTGTCGCGCCAATTCAGCCGAACGCTCTTCAACGCGACGCACCAATAGCGCCGCCTGCAAAACACTGCTTAACTCACCGCGCAGGGTTTCATACACATTGCCTTCACGCGGGCCCATTTCAAATAATGCAAACCCGATTTGCTCTTCACGAAAATAAAGCGGCTCAACCAGCGTGCGGTGAGATTTGTCGTGAGATAAAATTCCGGCAGGAATCAACTGCTGTGAGGGGAAAACCCGTTGTTCGGCGGGCACATCCAATTTGCCCTGTGTCTGGCTGTACGCCAGGATCAGCCGGGCGTTTGCAGTAGGTTGCTGTGGATTTTCATATAATGAGATATAGCAAGCTGGGATGTTCAAGCGCGGCAGGTGCTCCGCCAGGAGGTCCATCAGTTCCTGCACGTCAAGAGACGTAAAGAGAATATCCCGGACCTGATTCAAGATATCGTTTTGTTGCTCGATGCGGATCGTGAAACTTTGTTGTTTTTGTTGAGCCGCCTCGCCGACCATGATCTGGGCCGGCAGCCAAAGATTTTCGGCCACCAAAACCTGGTCCGCAGCAAGCAGGGGCAAGGTGCTATTCCGCATGGCCGAAAGCGCCCTTCCCCAGCCTTCGGCGGTCATCGCCTGACGCAGAACCTCGTCGAGTGTGCCAAAGAAGCTTCCCTGGCCTTGTGTATTTAAATCCATCAGGAAGGTTTCCAACAGTCTCTGAATCCAGAAGAGATCAATTTCGATATTGGCAGGCGCAAGTTCTTTCTGCATGGCTTCCAGGATTATTTGCCTCTGTTCGTTATTGATTGTCTTAAACACACGTTGAGAAAATTTTATCGGCCCACTGATG
>JBARBA010000159.1:0-10399 GCA_049792555.1 Anaerolineales bacterium | reverse complement strand
TGGCAATATTCCAAAAGAGTTAGGAAATCTGACCAATCTTCAGCACCTTACAATTAGTTATAACCAACTGAGTGGCAGTATTCCGCCAGAATTGGGTAATCTAACAAAATTGCAGCAGCTTTTGCTTGGTCATAACCAATTAGCAGGTGATATTCCAACAACAATGACCAACCTTGCAAGTCTGACTGATTTGAGTCTTGACTGCCTAGTAACATCATCCGATCCGGCTGTGATTACCTTTGTCAATACAAAAGTATCGGGCGGCTGGTCATGCCACACCATTAGCGGCAACACCGGCGCGGGCGGCGCAAGCTTAAACATTACCGATAGCCTTACCCTGATCAATCGAACGGCACTGGCAGATACGAATGGAGATTACATTTTTACCCTGCCGCGCAATAGCTGGTCTGGCGTCGTCACGCCATCCAAATCAGGTTATGTTTTCACGCCGACCATTAAAAACTACACCAGCATCAGCACAGACCAGTCCGCTCAAAACTATACGGCAGCCACTTTCTGCTCGACGATCACAGAAATACCACAAACTGAGTGCGAGGCGCTGGAAGCACTCTATAACAGCACAAACGGCGCAAGTTGGATTAACCACACTAATTGGTTGCAAACTACTATGCCGAGCAATTGGTTTGGGGTCACTGTTTTGAATGGGCATGTAGATAGATTGATTTTGCATGACAATCACTTAAACGGGGCAATGCCGCAAGAGTTAGTCAACCTAACATATTTGCGATACCTTATTCTGAATGACAATCAGTTGACCGGATACATCCCGCCAGAAATTGGAAACTTAGTTTCTTTACAATGGCTTTTGCTTTACGACAACCAACTGAGTGGACATATTCCGTTGACGCTGGGTAATCTATCCAATTTGTCGGTGTTATACCTTAATAACAACCAGTTGAGCGGTAACATTCCGCCTGAGCTGGGCAACATTACAAACCTTACACAACTCCAGCTTAACTACAACCAATTGAGTGGGGGTATTCCAGCCGAGTTGGGTAACCTGACACATCTCACGGTTCTTTGGCTGAAAGACAATCAGTTGAGTGGCAACATTCCACCTGAATTGGGAAACTTGTCGCAACTCACACAACTCCATCTTAACAGAAACCAGTTGCTAAGCGGCAACATTCCGCCTGAATTGGGAAAACTAACCAACCTCACCCAACTTGCCCTTTCTGACAATCAGTTGAGCGGCAATATCCCACCTGAATTGGGCAATCTGACACAACTGATGTGGCTTTTCCTGTACAACAACCATTTGACTGGAAATATTCCATCTCAGTTAGGCAATCTGATTACCTTAACGGACTTGCGCCTCGAAGGAAATCAATTAACAGGTGGCATTCCACCTGAATTCGGGAATCTGACAAACCTAACCGATCTTAAACTTAATGGCAACCAATTAGGTGGGAGTATCCCCCCTGAATTGGGAAACCTGACACACCTCACGGTTCTTTGGCTAAAAGACAACCGGTTGAGCGGCAGTATTCCCCCTGAATTGGGAAACTTGTCGCAACTCACGCAACTTCATCTTAACAGAAACCAGTTGTTGAGCGGCAGCATTCCACCTGAATTGGGCAAGCTGACAAACCTCACGCAACTTGCCCTTTCCGACAATCAGTTGAGCGGCAATATCCCACCTGAATTAAGCAACCTGACGCAACTTAGGTGGCTTTTTCTGTACAACAACCAACTGAATGGGAATATCCCACCCGGGTTAGGGAATCTGATTACTTTAACGGATTTGCGTCTTGAAGGAAACCAATTAGTGGGTGAAATCCCGGGAACAATAGTAAATCTTGCCAATTTAAGCGATTTGCGCCTGGATTGCACGCTCACATCATCCGACCCGGCTGTGATCACCTTTATCAGCGCAAAATCGACGGCCTGGGGCGCTTGCCTGGTTATGGTGACGATAGAACAGACGAATACACAACCTGACCCAAGCGCTGCCAACGCGATTAACTTTACAATGATTGCCAGCAGGCCCATCAACATTTCTACTTTCACGAGTGCTGATATAAGCCTCGGCGGCACAGCAGGCGCAACAACTGCGGTGATCAGCGAAATTGCCCCTAACAATGGCACAACCTTCAACGTCGCCGTCAGCGGCATGACCGGCTCCGGCACAGTCACGGCTTCGATTGGCGCGGCGAAAGTGACCGACCTGGCAAGCAACCCCAACACCGCCAGCGCCAGCGCCGACAACACCGTCAGCTACATCTATGAGCCGGATACTTTGTTCGCGCATGTGCCTGAGATCACGCCGGGCCAGGATCATTCAGACGTTCTGATCACCCCGGATGACATTGACGTGTACAAGTTCGACGTCGCCCAGCCCTTCACCACCATCGTCGCCAAACTCACCCCGCCTGCCAACGGCGATTTTACGCTCTACCTGTTCCAGGGATGGGATGACCCCGACCAACCCTGGGACGATGGCCGCCCTTCCCGCGCCGTCAATATCGGCATCGGCGGGAACACAGACCCCGGCAACCCCACCAACCCCGATCGCTCCATCGAAGTGCGCTTCAACGTCCGCAACGACCTGGCGAACGGAAAAGGCACCACCTACTACCTGGCAATTCAAAGGCCGGATGGCGGCGTTTACAGCGCCGATCCCTATGTCTTGAACGTAAAACTGATCCCATCCAATGTCAGTAAAACCGGCCTGGCAGATAGCGACGGCGACGGCCTGCCCGATGTATGGGAGAGCAATGGCGTTACAGTGGATGGCGTCTTTGTGGATTTGCCGGCCATGGGGGCCGACCCGCTGCATAAAGATATCTTTGTCGAGCTGGACTATATGGTCGACCACCAGCCCAAGCCCGCCGCCATTGCAAAGATCGTCCAGGCTTTTGCGAACGCCCCGGTCTCCAACCCGGATGGAACCACCGGCATCCGTCTGCACGTGGATTATGGCCCTGAAAGCGAGATGAACCCTGTGACCCACGCGCTCTGGGGCGCGCTCTCTCAATCCAACAGCATCGCTCACCAAGACAGCCTGGGCGCTGGCTGGGTCGACCTCCAGGGAAATGCGCATTACAACTGGACGGATTTTGACGCCATCAAAGCGGCCAATTTTTCGAATGCCCGCGCCGGTATCTTCCACTATGGCCTTTTCGCGCACAACCTGGGCGGCTTTGGCGATACGAGCGGGATCTCACGCGGCCTGGGGGCCAGCGACTTTATTGTGAGCCTGGGTTCCTGGAGCGGGGGCGTCGGCTCGGTCAACGAGCAGGCCGGGACGTTCATGCACGAGTTGGGTCACAACCTCGGCCTGCGTCACGGCGGGAACGATCAGGTGCAATACAAGCCCAATTTCCTGAGCATCATGAACTATTCTTTCCAGACGCGCGGCTTGTCCATGGATGGAATGGATGGTTATTTTGACTATTCACGCTTTGACCAACCCACTTTGGACGAGACCCATCTGGATGAATCACGCGGGTTGAACGCAGGCTCTGCCGTCGACCACTACGGGACCATCTACTATTGTGCAAATACCAACCGGTGGACCATTGCAGACCACGCCAACGGCCCCCTGGATTGGAACTGCAATGGTAATCTGACCGATTCAAACGTGCAAGCAGATGTGAACAACGATAACCATACCGAACCATTGACCGGTTACAACGAATGGCCCAACCTGATCTATGCCGGAGGCTCGATCGGCGCATTTGGTTTTACCCCCGAAACATTGCCGCAGACTCCTTTCGAAGAGATCACGCAGGCGCAGGATGCGTTGCTGCCTTCATCGTACAACGTGACTGTTACGGCGTCTCCCAATAGGATCGTCCAAACAAATAGCGCGGTTCAAATGACATTCACGGTGAAAAACCAGGGAACGCATTCCGATACCTACACCCTTTCGGCAAGTTCAAGCGCCGGTTGGGCCAGTCTGGGCAATGTGCCGCCTACGCTAACGCTGGCCGCCGGTCAAAGCGCCGCTATCCCGGTTTCGGTTCAGGTTCCGGCCTTTGCGAGTGCGGGCGCGATTGAAAAAATCAGCCTGACGGCAGTCAGTCAAACCAACGCGAACATCGAAGACCAGGCGATTGCAACGCTGACAGCCGTTGACACGCCCACGCCAACCACATCCCCTTCCCCTACGGGGACGATGACAGCTACGCTAACCTTCACGCCCACCCAAACATTAACCGAAACACTGACGCTAACGCCTGCGCCGACTTTCACGCTCAACCCAACCGGCTCGTCAACGCCAACAGTCGCTCCCACACCGACAAAAACTGTTGCTCTTACAGTTACGCCAACCGCTAACGCAACGAGCACGGCTACGCTTCCGTCTACGCCAACACCCACTGCTACGAATACTATGACGCCTGCGCCAGCCGGTTCCGTTGTTTTGGCTATCGTTCCCGCCGCAACCACCGTCAACATTGGACAATCTTTCAGCCTGACTGTTCAGGTCCAGGCCGGTTCGCAACAAGTGGATGGCGCGGCAGCCTATCTCAACTTTGACCCGGCCTATCTTCAAGTTGTCAGCATGTCTTCGGGAACGACTTTGCCAGTAGTCATTCAAAACTCGTATGACAATACTGCCGGTAGGATCGATTATGCGGCTGGCAAACTGTCGTCCCCGTATCCTTCGGGCAGCTTTACGCTGGTCACAATTAATTTCACCGCCCGCGCTCAATGTTCTGGCGCTACGCTTATGCTTAACAACACGTTGCCGCGCAAGTCTGACGCCACCTTTGGCGGTAACTCAGTCATCAACCACACCGAAAACAGTGTGGTAACGATCACGAATTACGCGGTTTTAAATGGGCATGTTGCTTTGCAAGGTCGCCCTACCCCGCCCAATTCGCAGTGGGTGATTCCTTTGAGTGTCAATCTGTATGCCCCCGGTGAAAGTTTCCCAAGCTACAGCTTTGCTCCTACCACAGATAACAACGGGTACTTTAGCATCGGTAACATTGCGCCCGGCACTTATGACGTGCGCATCAAGAACAGTCATGCGCTCCAAAACAAACTGACCATTACACTGGCTGGCGGTAACAACGCAATCGATTTTGGCGCGCTGCGCGAAGGCGATGCCAATAACGACGGCTATGTGTCGTTGGTGGATTTTTCCATCCTTGCCAACAGCTATGGAAAGTGCCAGGGCGCAATCGGCTACGATGGCCGCGCCGATTTCAACGAAGACGGATGCGTCAGCTTGCTCGATTTTTCGCTCATGGCAGCCAACTTTGGACAGGCGGGAACAACAGCCATGAAAGCGCAATTGCTTGGCCCAAGCGCCGGAAATGTTCAACTGGCAATCGAGCCTGCGGCAGTCAGCGTCACATCCGGGCAAGTGTTTTCCATGAATGTTCAAGTGAAAGCCGGCGCGCAGCAAATAGATGGAGCGCAAGCAAGCCTTGATTTCAACCCTGCATTGGTGCATGTCAAACAACTGATAGCGGGCGCGGCCTTGCCATTAAATTTACAGAGTCAATTTGATAATGCGGCGGGTACCATCGATTTTTCTGCCGGGACGCTCTCCGGTTTTCCATCGGGCACATTCACGTTGGTGACGGTTGAATTCGAGGCGCCCATGCCAACAACCGGAACAAACCTGGCGTTTCATTTTGGATTGCCGCGTGATACCGGTGTTACTTTTGGAGGCGAGTCTGTGCTGGGAGGGGCAACCGGCGGAGAAATAATCGTGCTGGACACCGCCACGCCGACCAGTACCAGAACGCCCACCCCAACGCCCGCCGCAACCAATACTCCAACGCCAACTCTTACAACCAAACCGACAGCCACCAGGACACCCATCATCACTGCGCAAACATTCACTTCGGTTGCCGGTCAGGACGGCTGGATACTCGAATCGAGCGAAACCAGTAACGTGGGCGGCTCCATCAACAGCAGCGCAACCACCTTCAACCTGGGCGATAGCGCGGCGAAGCAACAGTATCGTGGCATCCTGTCCTTCAACACCGGCAGTCTGCCCGATAACGCCGTCATCACTGGCGTCACGCTCAAATTCAAACAGCAAGCCATCGTTGGCGGCGGCAACCCGGTGAGTATCTTCCAGGGCTTCATGTTCGATGTCAAGAATGGCTTCTTCGGCACAGCAGCGACGCTGCAAACCGGCGATTTCCAGGCAGCCGCCAGCCAGTCTTATGGCCCTTCCGCGCCCGCCCCGGTCGGCGGCTGGTACAGTTTCAACCTGACCAACGCTGGACCCTTTGTCAACAAACTCGCCACCAATTCTGGCCTGACGCAAATCCGCCTGCGCTTCAAGCTGGATGATAACAACAATGCGATTGCAAACTACCTCAGCCTTTACAGTGGCAACGCCCCGGCGGAAAACCGTCCACAGTTGATTATTCAGTACTATGTGCCGTAAGCGCGAATAGTTCGCCCGCTTGAAAATACGCCGGGGGGTTCATCCGGCAAAAGCACAAAAGACCTTCGGGCTTCCCCAGCCCGAAGGTCTTTTTTCGTCAGCCAACCCGTCAGCCACCGTCAAGTACGTCAGGTGGAAAAAGCCTATACTAAGAAAGTAAATGACGGTTGCAACCCACCATGTACGTAAGTCCAAACCCTGAACTTTAAAACCCAAGCCGGGCGTCTTCGAAGCCGGAGACTTTACAGGGAAGCCTTCGGGGGGCCCCACGCCTCGCTCCTACTCAAATTGGAGAGGTGTGAGATGTCCGGAAAATTCATTCGTTCGATGATGGTTGCTTTACTGGCGCTGGTCATGACGCTCAACGCCACAGGTACATTCGTGCCCACAACCACGCAGGCGGCAAATACCACCGCGACGTTGGCGATGGAAAACGGCACGACAGCCAGTTGACCCATAAAAGTGGACATCGCAGTGCACTGCGATGTCCGGTTTTGGGTTAATCAGCCAGTTTCCGCCGCCCGGCAATTTCCTGGCGCAAAAGCTCGAAGCGCGCGCCGCTGCGCCCGCGCAGCAGTTCCCAGGCTGCATCGAGGCAGCTTTTGGCCTGCGCCCGGTCGCCGCGCGCCATGCCCAACATCCCCATCTCGTTCAGCGTATTGGCTTCCTGCCAGGTATCGCCGCGGGCGCGCCATTGCTCCAGGGCGCGCGCAAAGCAGGCCTCGGCCTCGTTCCAGACTTCCAAGTGGGTGTAGACAATCCCCAGGTTATGGCGCGCGTTGGCCAAATCCAGACTGTCGCCGGCGCGCCGCAGCACCGCTTCGGCCTTCAGGTACGTGGCCTCGGCGCGCGACAAATCGCCCTGGTTAAGGTAGACATTGCCAATATTGAGACGGGCGCGGGCGGCGTAAATCTCGTCCCCGGCTGCCAGGTAATTTTGGACCGCCTGTTCCAGATAAGCCAAAGCCTTGTCGAAATCCCGGTTACGGCGGTGGAGTTCGCCCAGATTGTGCAGCGCCTTGGCCAGCCCATGCAAGTCTCCCGCCTGCCGCCATAAGGCTTCCGAGCGAAGCAAGTGGGGCAACGCATCCGGGTTACACAACCGGTCGAAGTAAATCAACCCCAGCCGGTTTTCGGCCTGCGCCAATTCCCGGACGTGTTCCCCGTCATCGAAGAAACGCGCTGCTGCCACGCAGAGCGGCTCGGCACGCCAGAACTGTCCGCGCAGGCGGTAAATGTCTCCCAATTGGGAAAAGACCCCGGCGAGTCCCAACCGGTCATCCGCGCGGCGATAGCACTGCCACGCCGCGCGACAGGAAAGCGCCGCAACCCCAAAGTCGCCCCGCTGGCGTTGGATCGTCCCGCGCCGCAGCAGGAATTCGGCTTCAGCCTGCCCGTCGGACTGTTGCCGGGCGCGCGCGGCCAGGACTTGCAGGCACTCGTCCCAATCGGCCCAAAAGCCGCGCTGCTCCATATACGGGTGCAGCGCCCGCGCCAGCGCCCGGGTGATTTCCCACAGATCGGGCATTCGCAGCGCGGCTTCGATGGCTTTGGCCGCGCCGCGCAAATCGGCTTCAGGCAGCGGACTATCGTTTGCCGCCGCCTGCAAGACTCGCAGCCAGTAGCGCGCATTCGCCAGGATCACTTCACGCATGATTTATCCCCAATGGGTTCCGCCTCGTCAGGACTGCCGGACGACAAAAGCCTGGGCCAATTGATGAAGGGAGTAACGTTTCTCGTGCAGTCCCCCGCTGACAGTCACCAGCGATAACCCGGTTAAACGGTGCAGGCAGGCAGCCGCCTCATCCACCGATAGTTCGGCGGCGGCGGCAATTTGCTCCAGGCGTCCGGCATCGGCCACGAGCAGCATGGCCTGCAAGACACGGCGATGCTTTGCGTCGAGCGCCTGCCAGGCGGCGGCGTACAGGAAATCGAGCAAGTCATCCACCGGTTTGCCTTTTACGTCATTGAAACGCGCCAGCGCCGCCGAAAGCGACAGGCTGTGGACCTGCCCAACGAGCAGCTTGATCGCCAGCGGGTTGCCGCCGGTGACGGTGTAAATCGGTTCCAACTCACTTTCGGGCGCAGCGCCCAATTCGGGCAGCCCGCGCGTTTTGGCTTCGTAACGGATCAGCGCCAGGGCGTCGGCGCGCGCGAGTTGCTTTAACGGCATGATATACACCCCGCTCACGTCCCGCAGCGAATAGCGGGTGGTAATCAGGAATTTGCTGGGGTGGGCCAGGCCGGTCAATTGCAAAACCAGCGCCGAATAGCCCGCCGCCGTTTCGAGATTGTCCACGATCACCAGGCAGGGATGCGACTTGAGGAAATCCTTGACCCCCAGGAGCTTTTCCGCGTCGGAAGCATGGGCCAGGCCGTCCAGGTCGAACTGCTCAATGAGCGCCTCGACCAATTCGGCCAGGGTCAGGTCGGGGCGGGTGTTCAAGTCGTCGGTCTCGCCCGATAAATGGAACAAACGCCGCCGCGCGCTGACCCAGCCGATCTCGTCGAAACACGCGCTGGAGGCCAGTTGGCGCGCCAGGGCGTCGGCCAGCGAGGTTTTGCCCAAGCCGCCCATGCCTTCCAGGGCCAGCAGCGCAGGCTCCGCATCGGACTCAACCAACGCCCGGATTTCGGCCAGTTTTTCGGTGACGCCAAAAAGCTTTGTGTAGGTGGGGGATTCCAGGCGGGCTTCGATGCGCCCCCTGCGCTGTTTGACCAGCGCCTGCTCCTGGCCCCAGATCACCTCGGCCAGTTGTTCGAGCGCCGCCCGCTGGCGTTGGAAGATAATATCTTCACTCAGGTTGCGCCGGAAACCCACAGCCTGGGCCGTTTCCAGGTCGAGGAAACGAGCTTGCAGGATATCAGCCGCCGCTTCGTCAGCCTGCCGAAGGCGATTAATGCCGTTGAGAAGCACCTGGTTGCTAACCAGGCGCGCGGTAGCCCCCTGCCGCTCCATCCCGATTTGCCGCGCCAGGAACAGATTCTCCAGCACAGCATCCTCTTTCTGGCTGTGCCAGGAACGCAGGGCAAGATGGATATGTTGGGCAAAATCCTTGGGCATTTTGTCGATCTGCATAGTTTCCTCCTGCGTCATCATATCATAAACCTGCGCATTCGCTTGGAGTTTCACAGATTCTTGCGGGAATTCACAGGCATGACCGCCTTCTTTCCACAATCCGCAGGAAACACCCGGAACAGCGCAGGCAATCTGCTGGCATAATAAACAGTGAAAGACTGCGCATCCAACAAGAGGTAATCGTTTGCCCACAAAAACCGCCCTCCAGAAATGTATTCTGACCATCATCGCCCAGGGATTCGACGAGGCAGACACCGTCAGCCTGATCAGTATCTTGCGCCAGGCCGGTTTGTGCGTCAAGAGCATGGGCATGACCAGCGGCCTGGTGAGCGGCGCTTATGGCATTTGTTTGATGCCCGATTTGACCCTTTCTGACCTTGACAGCCTGGCCAAAACAATGACATTTAGCGCAGTCATCCTGCCTGAAAACAGGCAGTGTTTGAGCAGGCTGGAAGCCGACCCGCGCCTGCATAATTTCCTGCGACAGGTATTGGCGCAAGGGGACCGCATCATCGCGGGCGCCGAGGGCAGGCGATTTCTAAAGACAATCTCCGTTGGGGATCCCGGATTATTTGGGAGCAACAGTGGCGGTGAGCCATTGTTGCTCCCCCGGGATCAGGGCCAGCCGATTGAGGTGTTCGCCCGCGATCTCCTGCTTCGAATGGGGCAACCTTCTCGAATATAAATGGTCAGGAAAGCTGTCAGGTGGGATGTGCAGGGTACTCCTGCCAAGGTTTGAAAATCTAAAAATTTGCGCCACCTGCGGATAGGGCTTTCGCAAGGAGAATTGTTGTTAAAAGGCGCTTGCATGAGCCTGGTGAGACCGCACTTAACTGTGGAGACCTTTTGAAGGCACAAAAAGAACGATTTGGACACGGATTACACGGAGTTACACGGATTCTGCTAGTTTTTTAAGGGGGTTTTTTCCGTGTTCTCCCGTG
>JBARBA010000158.1:0-7095 GCA_049792555.1 Anaerolineales bacterium | reverse complement strand
CCAACGACGAGGCCACATAGCGCGCCCGGCCCACTTCGTAGGGCGGCTGGTTGAGCGCCAGCCGGTTGCGGTTGGCAAAGATGACGTTGATCTTCATGTAAGGCGGCGTGGCGGTCGGCCAGCGCGTGTTGGTGGGACGCACGGTGGGCGGGGTCTGCGTCACCGTCGAGGTGGGCGTCAACGTGACGGTTGATGTGATGGTGGGGGTGCGGGTCAGCGTGGGGGTCAATGTAATCGACGGGGTGGTGGGCAGGCTTGGGGTGCGGGTGATGCTTGGGGTGCGAGTGATCGTCGGGGTCAGCGTCGGCGTTTGGGTACGGGTGGGGGTTGGGGTAAAGGTCAAGGTCGGAGTGAAGGTCAGGGTCGGGGTGGGCGTAATGCTTGGGATGGGAGTCACGGTCGGCGCGGTGGTGGGAGTCTGCGTCCCGACGACCATCGATACGAAGCGCACTGCGTCCGCGCCCAGTTCCAGGCCGGTTGCCCCCGGCTCGTCTTGCGTGCGGTTGCCCAACTGCACGTATTCCAGGCTGAGGCCGTCGAAATAATACTTGCCCACGTAGACCCAGCCGTCGGACACCGAGACGTTGGGGTAGACGGCCTGGTTGACCACCATCTGGCTGGTGACGCCGTTATGGACGATGGTATAGAGCGCCCCTTCGCTGGTGGCGTGGACGGTGGGGATGCGGACGAGCACGGCGTAAACCCCGGCCTGGAGCGCGGCGGGCGGTTTCCAGCGCGCTTTGCAGGTGTCGCTGCCGCCGGTGATGGGCGTCACGGCCAGCATCCGCCCGCCCTGGCTGTTGCCATCGGATGTGCTGTAAGCCGTCCAGCAGTTGGGGGGAATCTGGTCGAAGCGCGCGTCGGCGTCGTCGGCGACGATGCCGGTCGGCAGGCTGGGGGCGATTGTGTAAGCGTCGTCGGACGGGTAGACGTTGCCGACCGAGGCGCTGGTGTTGGGCATTTGCGCCCAGAGCGACTCGGACTGGTTATAGCCCCAGGGGTCTTTGCCGGTTGCCCCGGCCCAGCCGTAGGGATCGATCCACCTGCCTTGCGGGTTGGCAACGCCGAAATGCAAATGCGGCCCCGACGAGTTGCCGGTGGTGCCGCTCACGCCAATCATGTCGCCGCGCGCGATGTTGGCGCAGCCCCCCGGGGCGCAGGATTGGACTGCCAGGGCGCTGAGATGTCCATACAGGGTGTTGTAGCCGTTGGGATGGTGCAGGCGCACGTAAATGCCGTAGCTCAGGCGGTGGTCGGTGGGATCGGACCAACCGGCGTAAAGCACCTGGTCGGCGTCTGCGGCGGCGATCACCGGGCGGTAGCTGATACCGTAGTCGATGCCGTTGTGCCCGTTGTAGTAGACATACGTGCCGAGTTGGTAGCTCCAGTATCCGCCGTAGCCTGCGTCGCAAATGCCGTTGGGCGGCTGCGCGCCGGCCGGCGGAGGGTTGGGACAGCTTTTCGTGAGCGTCTCGCCCAGATAGGTGACGATTTTGTTATCCCCGGTCGAATAGTCGGCGCTGCTGTGGTCGAAAATGGATTCTTCGGAGGCGCGCCCGTAGAACGGCGGGGACAGGAAGGGCGCCGTCGCCTGGGGCGGGGAGGCAAAAGCGGTCAGGATGCTGGCCTGTCCCAAAAACGACACCCCGGCCAGGGCGATCAGCAGCAATGTACATTCGGCAAAGAAGCGCAGGCGAGGGTGCATGAAATCTCTCAGGGTTCGGGCGTGGGGGTGCCGGTCGGCTCAAGCGTGATTGTGGGCGTGATGCTGGGTTCGGCGGCAAACGAGCGCAACGTTGCCAGCATGGTTTCCGCGTCCAACAGGCATTGCGCTTGCTGATCCTGGAACGAGACCTGGAAACCGGTCAACAGGCGTTTATCGCCGCCGACGTAGGTCACAAACTTGACGACATCCCCGACGCTGACGGTATTGATGTCGTACAGCACGTTACCCAACTGGCGGGATTCGTGCTCCACTTTTGCGTCGCCGGGCAGGCCGCGCCCCGACCAAGCGGTGATGGCGCAGTAGTCGATCTGACGGTGGGCCAGCGCAACCTGTCCGAAGTTGTCGGTGGTCTGCGCCCAGATGCCGGGGTCGTAATCCACGCGGAAGAGCCGCCCCGGTTCCGAGTCGCCGGCGTAGGTGGGGATGCCTGTCCAGGCCACAAAGGCCGGGGCGTTGGGTTTTTCGGTGGGAATATCCAACTGTGGGAGCAGCGTGTCGGTGGGGGTTGGGGCAGTAGGGGAAGCCCCCGGCAAGGGGGTGACGGTGATCGTCAGGGTTGGCGTAAATGCGGGCGTGGCGCTGACTTCCAGAGTGGGGGATGCCTCCGGTAGTGAGGGTGTTTCGTTGGCAGGCGCGGGCGGGGAACTTAACACCAGCCGCGAAACCGGCGGCGCGGGCGTGTTGGTGGTGGTCACCACAAATGGCAGCGCGTTACGCAGGTCAGCCGGGCTGCAGGCCGCCAGGACCAGGGAAAGACTGAAAATAATGAGGAAAAACCGGTATTTCAAGGGTTTCTCACTTTCATTAGCAATTCCAAGCTATCCACAGATGACCCAGATTTCCGCACGCGTGCCCCCTGGCAAAGTCCGCCAGGACGGTGTGCGCACGGTGCAGGCAGATTTTTTGGTTTACTCTGTGTAATCTGCGACATCGTGCCCGGAGGGTAAATCTGTGGACAAAGGTTTTTTTTGAGAATTGCTGCGTTTTCGTGCTAATTGAGTGTCAATGATTTCAAGACTGTTTCGCCGTCTTGTTGGCACTTTTCAAAGCCCGAAGCAGAGGCAATTTCAAAGACGTCGCCGCTCGGGGCAGAGTAGGTGATGAACTGCGGTGTCCCCTGATATTTTGCCAACACGGTCACAAAAGAGACGCCGCCCGCCGTGAACGAGCCTGGTTCGGTAGACCAGTCTGGCCCCAGCGCGCGACCGCCCGCCCGGCGCAGGGTGCAGCCGCTGACTCGCAGGCTGGCCAGCGTGCTGGCATCCACCAGCGCCCATTGGGTTGAAGCGTAGGTGAAGCGTGGCAAAAAGCCGTCGGCTGCCGGGGGAACCCAGTATTGCCCGTTCGGCAATAACGTGGCTGTGGGCAGCAAGGCTGCCACCGCCGTCTGTGTGCCGGCGATTTCGACCATGAGCATTGGGTCAGGCATTGCCGCAGCGGTCTGTGCTGCGACTACTGCAGCAACGTCCATCGGGATGGGGGTCGTGCTGTTTAGTTGCAACCCGACCAATTGCACGACCGTCAACCCAAGCGCAACCACCGCCGCAACGATTGCCAAAAGTGTGCTCATCAGCTTAGACTGATCCAGCAAGCCCATTTTTTGCTTCATTTTTTGTCTCATTTACGTCCTCCACTTATCCATCCAGCGCAGCAGGCGTCGTCGAACAGCTTTTCGGTCTTGCCCGTTGAAAATTCGTAGAACCACAGCACCATTTTACCATCGGACGTGCGCGTGAAGGTCAAACCGCCGCCATCGGGCGACCAGACGGGGGGAGTTGCGAGTTGAAGGTTGAAGGTTGAAGGTCGAAGGTCAAAAACCTTTAAAATGGATAAGTTAATTGAGGAGGGATCGTTGGGTTGGGTTCTACCGATATAGGCGATTTTTTCGCCGTTGGGCGACCAGACCGGGAACATGCCGCGCCCCGCATCTGCGCCCGCCGTTAAATGGACGTTTGTCCCATCTGAATCGGCCACCCATAAAGCCCCCGGCGGCAGGTCCGATTGCCCATCTGGCAGGCGGATGGCGGCGATGTGTTTGCCGTCGGGCGAAAAGCGCATCAGGCCGAGGATGTTACCGGCGTCTGAGAGCAACAGATGGGGGTTCGAGCCGTTGGCGGCTGAGGCCCAAAGCTGGCTGCCCGCGCCGATGCCATTTGTCAGCGCCCACAGCAGGCTGCCATCGGCGGGAGAAACCGTCAGGTTGTAGGTGTTGGGCGAGAGCGGCAGGATGATCACCACCCGGCGCGACCCGGCTTCCACGCAGACGATCTGCGGGTTGGTGAGCGCCCCGATTTTGAGATACAGGCTGTCCCCGTCGGGGTTCCAGGCCAGGAAGTGGCTGTCGACGGTGGGGTCGTCGAAAAGGAAGCTGATTGTTTGGCTGTCGACGTTAACGAGTTGCGTCAGCGGCCCGTTGACACACTGCCATTCGAGCGCCATCCAGGGGCCGGCCGGCGCGGGGGTCAACGACCAAAAGCTACAGCTTGGGGGCGTTGCGAGCGGGATCACGCCAAAGGGCTTGCCCTGAGTGTAATCGAAGGGTTGACGAGAGTCGGGGCCCCGGAGCAGCACAAGGCTTGGAGTCGTCCCCTGTTTCACATAGAAAAAAAGCGCGCCGGGCGAAGACACAGGCGCGCAGGCAGTCAACAAAAATAGGCAACACGCAATACGCAATAGACGAACCACGTCCGCATTATAATGCTCAAAAACGAGGCGATATGCACATTTTGGTGACGAATGACGATGGAGTGAATGCGCCGGGGCTGTTGGCGCTGGCGCAGGCCATGCGCGCGCTTGGCAAGGTGACGGTGCTTGCGCCGGAGCGCAACTGGTCGGCCTGCGGGCACGTCAAGACCATGGACCGGCCTTTGCGCGTGCGCGAAACGACGCTGGCCGATGGTTCCGCTGCGCTGGTGAGTGACGGCGCGCCGTCGGATTGTGTGGCGCTGGCGCTGTTGGGCGTGGCCGAGAAGGTCGACCTGGTGGTTTCGGGCATCAACCCAAACGGCAATTTCGGCTACGACGTGTCTTATTCGGGCACGGTGGCGGCGGCGCTGGAGGCGGTCATCGGCGGCGTGGCGGGGGTTGCCGTTTCGCTGGCTTCGCAGCGCGGGCAGGGCGCGCCAAATTACGGCCCGGCGGCGCGCGCGGCGCAGCAGGTGGCGGCCAATGTGCTGCAAAACGGCCTGCCCAAAGGGGTTGTGTTGAGCGTCAACGTGCCCGATCTGCTGGGCGAGCCGCCCAAAGGCTTCCAGATCACCCGCCAGGGACAGCGCATTTACCGTGATGCGCTCGACGCGCGCACCGACCCGCGCGGCGGTTTGTATTACTGGATCGGCGGCGATCATCCCACCGGCGTGGCCGAAGAAGGCACGGATTTTGGCGCGGTGGCGGCGGGTTATATCTCGGTCACGCCGCTGCAATTGGATTTGACGGCGTATGCGGCGATGGAGGGGGTGAAGGGGTGGGGGTGGTGATTTGGGATTTTTGATTGGCGATTGGGGCTTGATGGGAGCCGGTTGTGAATGACCTGTAGGGACACAGCGGATGAATGCGCGGGTTTTGACGATTTCTCGTCCCGCTGTGTCCCTACGAGGGGCGGTGTCGTGTGGTCTCAGGGCAAGCATAAACGGATGAGCCTGCGGGTAAAAAACGAGGCGAAGCTGTGATGGTGTGTATAATAGAAGCATGCCCGCGCGTATAGAAATTCCGATCTCCCCCATTAATAGCAATTTCCAGGGTTTTTCCACGCTGGTGAATATTGCCGCGCAGACAGATAATGTCCAATATACGCCTGTGACATTGGATATGTCCGCCGCCAGTTGGGTGGATGCCAATATGTGTGCTCCATTGGGAGCCGTTTTGCATCGCGCCAGTCACAATCTCAACCCGATTGGCTTTGTGAAATTTCCTCCGGCGGTCCAAAATATTCTTCAAAAGAACGGCTTCCTGAGTTATTACGGTCATGCTAAAAAGCCGGATGACTACGGCACGACCATTCAGTACAACCGGTTTGAGCGCAAAGATGACCGTTATTTTGGCGCTTACATCGAGCGGCATTTCAAAAACAAGGCCATTCCGGAGATGTCTGCTGCGCTGCGTAAAAAATTCTGGGAAAGCATCTTTGAACTGTTCAGCAATGCCGTTATCCATTCTGAAACCCGAATGGGTATTTTTACCTGCGGCCAATATTTCCCTGCCAAAAACCGCATTGACTTTGCGATTGCCGATTTGGGCATTGGTATTCCGAAAAACCTTGCCGATAAAAAAGGCTTGCAACTCCCTGCGCAGGATGCGATTAATTGGGCCATGGAAGGCAGGAATACGACCAAAACAGGTCCCATTCCCGGCGGTCTTGGGCTAAAATTATTGCGCGAGTTCATTCGTCTCAATCAGGGCCGTATTCAAGTCGTATCGGATGCGGGCTATTGGGAGCAGCGCGCTGATGGAATAGTGGACAAACGCACACTTCCCCACCCTTTTCCTGGCACAGTTGTGAATATCGAAATCAACACCGCTGATGTGAATTCTTACGTTTTATCATCTGAACTGCAACACCACAATATTTTCTAAAAGGATGCTGCCATGAATGAGCCGATTACGCTGCGTGTTTATGAAATTGTGGGGAGTAGTTTATGTGTTGCTTCGGAAGACGGACAGAAGGTTTTTGAACAAGTCCGGCGGGCGTTGAAAGATGGCAAAAAGGTGCGCCTTTCATTTCAAAACGTCGAGAGCCTCACATCTGCCTTCTTGAACGCTGCCATTGGACAACTCTATGGCGTATTCCCACATGAAATTCTAAAAGAGAGCCTGTCTGTTCGGGATATTGAAACCAACGATTTGGGACTATTAAAACGTGTGATTGAGACGGCCAAGCAATATTTTCAAGACCCTGCTGTCATCGAAGCCGCGCGGCGGGAAGTATTGGGGGACGATGATGAGTAAAACACGGGATATTACCGGCTATGCTTTCTCCAATCACGACAGATTATTTTTTGACACCAATGTTTGGTTGTATATTTTTGGCCCGCAAGGAAACCCCGCCGATGCCATGCCCCAAATCTACTCAAAAGCATTTGCCTCTGCAATTGGCGCAAAGAGCAATATTTTCCTGGACGTTCTGGTGTTGGGGGAATTCATCAATCGTTTTGCGCGGATTGAATACGATATCCAATTCCCAAATAAATCAAAGCGTCCAAATTTCAAAGAATTTCGTAATAGCCCGGCGTTTCAACCAGTTGCTCAAGCGATTGTTTCTGCCACACGCAATATTCTCAAATTCGTTGCGCGTGTAGAAAGTGAATTTACCCGCGTTGATATAAACGCATTACTTTCAGAATTTGAAACTGGCGGGCATGATTTCAATGACC
>JBARBA010000157.1:0-8364 GCA_049792555.1 Anaerolineales bacterium | reverse complement strand
ATTTACTATATTGCGCAAAGCTGAAACACCTCAGCCGATTCAACCAAAACGGAATGAGCCAGATGCTTCATTACCGCTTGCCAAGTTGAGTTCGCCGGTAGTTCCTGGCTCGTTACAGCGAGTGCAGGCAACTCAACAATCTGACATGCCAAAAGAATCCGAGTTGGTGTCCAGTGTTCGCGCTGAAATGTCTGATAAAGAACCATCTGAAACCAAGTCGCCCGATTCTGAAACGTCGACGCTTCAAGCAAAAGCTATTCAACGCCAATCGTCTGAACCGATTCAGGAAGAGTCTGTTCAGCGCTTGGCGAAACCCGTTGAACAGCAATCCCCTGAATCGATTCAGGAAAAGCCCATTCAGCGCCAGCCAGCCGAATTGGTTTTGGCAAAGCCGATTCAGCGCCAAGCATCTGAACCGGTATTGGCGAAACCTGTGCAACGCCAAGCATCTGAACTGATGTCGGCGAAACCTGTTCAGCGCCAAGCGTCCAAGCCGACTCAGGACGAGCCGGTTCAACGCCAACCTGCTGAACCCACGTTGGCGAAACCTGTTCAGCGCCAAGCGTTCGAGTCGACTCAGGACGAGCCGGTTCAGCGTCAACCAGTCGAAGCTGCCCCGGCAAATCTTGTTCAGCGTGAACTGGCTGACCCCGCCCTGGCGAATCCTGTTCAGCGCTTGGCGAAACCCGTTGAACAGCAATCACTTGAATCGATTCAGGAAAAGTCCATTCAGCGCCAGCCAACTGAATTGGTTTTGGCAAAACCGGTTCAGCGCCAAGCCTCCGAACCGGTTCAAGCGCAGACCGCTCAACGCCAACAGGCCGAATCTGTTAGGGCGAAACCTGTGCAGTCAAAGCCCTTTGAACGGGATAAGGCAGATCCAGAATCGCCATTGTCCGCAAGAGATGTATCTGCTGGCGCACACTCTGAATCAGGCCCTGCGCATGCTGTCCAGCGCGCTTTGTCTAACCAGCCCGATGAACAACAGGCGATTCAGAATGCTCTTCCTGCGTCGCGCGGCGGCAGTCTGGTAGAAGCAGATAGGCCTGCTGAGACACCTGCCTCGGTTCAGCCGTCTCGTTCCGAACCGCAGGAACCTGAGAGTAAAGATGCTGCGATTGAAATGCCGCTGCTTCAGGCGAAACCTGTTCAGCGCCAAGCATCTGAACCATCTCAGCCAGAAAATGAGGATGAAGAGACAACGCTCCAGACCAAAAGCATTCAGCGAAAGCCCGCTGAAATTGGCAAGACGACTCCATCTATCCTGCCCATTCAGGCAAAATTTGTAGAAGCGTCAAAGCTGCAAACTGCGCATTCTATGCCGCTGGCAACAACAAATCGTGTTTTGCCTGGCTTGACCCCGCCCGGTCAGCGCTCTATTGCCCCAAGCGATTTATCCAAAAAATCAGGGTCAGTTCAACGCGCCGAAGGCAATAGTCCGTCGGTCCAGTCTGCTGAACAACCTAAAAAAATAGACCAGGGGCCTTTTTCTCACCAACAACCTTCCATTGCCAGGAAGGTAGATAAGGCCGGAGTGTCAGTGGACAGTGGTCAGTCGATTCGCAAAATGCCATTGGTGCATAGGATACAGGCTCATGGGCGCGTAGAAAATGTTTTGAGGGCAGCAGATGTCGGGCAATTATCCTTGAAAAACGCTCCTCCGCTTGGTTTGCAGCGTCAACCTTTTGCGTCGATTCAATTTGCCAAATACCAGCCCGCATCCATACCGGATAGTGCGTTTGCTTTGTCTGACGCAACCGCTTTGTCCGGTTCAAGCGAAATGCCATTAGCTCGCGTGTCTGAAAAAAGTTCACCTTCCGCCGTTGTTCAGCGCACAGTTGCATCGTCCCTGTCGAATTTGGCAGAAGCGTCGCCGATGGTTGGCGGTGGCAGCGATACAACTTTGTCATCGGCGCTGCAAGGAGCCATAGGTGAAAGCCTGCAGCAAGAACAAGCCGGCGCATCTACCAAAAAACCGGTAGATTTAAATGCCCTGGCTGAAGAAATTTTCCCGATCGTCAAGCGGCTGCTCGCGATAGAAGCAGATCGTTTTGGCGGCAGCTTTCAGTAAACCACGAGGTGTAATATGGATAAAGCCGTACTTGAATGGCAATGCAAGGGAGATGTTAAGGATGGAGACAAGCTTTACTGCCAGTTTAATCCTTCCGAATTGTCTATCACTAAAAATGCTACATGGAATACTGATAAGGGAGAAGGAGCGAAAGACGAAGGCAGCACCCCGAGTTTCAACGCCCCCAAGATTACGTTTGGCGGTGGCGGTTCGGCTAAATATAGCTTGACGTTGTTTTTCGATGCCACTGGGGAGAAGGATAAATCAGATGTACGCTATTACACCGACCAATTGATTAGGCTGACTTTGCGTGGAGCTGGGAAGGCCAAAGCCGAGCAGAAAGACGCAGACCCCCCTACGGTTACTTTTCGATGGGGGCAGTTAAGCCTGTTTAAGGCGGTTGTTGAAAGTGTGAAAGTGCAATACACCATGTTTGCGCCGGATGGTACGCCTATTCGGGCCAAGGCTTCGGTTTCGTTTGTTCAAAATGACCCGGGTGAGGATGTTGCTCCTTATCAAAATCCCAGCAGCCGAAGTGATTCGCGCAAAACATATATCGCTAACTCCGGGCAGCGTCTCGACCAGATTGCTTATGAAGAATATAACGATGCCCGGTACTGGAGAGTATTGGCAGAATCGAATGACATGGATAATCCGCTTGATTTATCTGATGGGCAGATTTTGGTCATTCACCCGCTCGACTGAAAGCAGGGTAGCTGATTATGAATGAAAAGTTTACCATCAAAATAGATGGATCTAGCGATAAAGAATTTTCATCTGCCGTTGTGGAATGGGCAGTGGATACAAATGTGTTCCTGCCCAGTATGTTTACGATTCTGCTTCGAGATGATGCTTCTGATTCCCAGAAAAAAACATTCAAGTATACTGACAATAAAACAAAAATTAAAATTGGCGCATCTATAGAAATTTCTGTAGATACCCAAGCGATCAGCACTCAATCAGCTCAAAACCAGGTTTTTAAAGGTGAGATTACCGCCATTGAACCGGTATTTGAAGATAATGGAATGGTTTTATTACGACTGCGTGGGTTTGACCGGGGGCATCGTTTGACGCTGGGAAAAAATACCAGAACGTTTGGAGATGCCAACCCGCAGAAGGCTTCACTTACTGATTCGGACGTGGTTAATAAGATTGCGCAAAAGGCTGGTTTGAGCGCACAAGTCTCTGCAAGTGGGTTGAGCGGGGTGGCTTATTACTATATTATGCAATATGACCAGAGCGATTGGGATTTTTTGTGGGCGCGCGCGCAAATGCTGGGCTATCAAGTGTATGTGGACGATAAGAATTTACATTTTTGCCCAGCCAGTGATAAGCGCACTACGACCGACCCAGGTGATCTGACATGGGGTACGACCCTGAAACGGTTTGAGCCGCGCATTGTTTCTGCTGCGCAGGTAACAGAAAGTTCTGCCTGGGGCTGGGACCCCAAGACGCAAAAAAATGTAAACTCCAAATCGAAGACCAACAGCAAGAAATCGGTGACGATTAATGACTCTGTATACGGTGAAAAGGCTGTTTCCCAAGGTCTGAGTATGTCAACGGTTACTGATGCGGTGATGTATCCGGTTATTCGAGATAGTAATGTATCCAAGGTAATTGCGGAAGCGCGCTTTGCCGAACACCAAACCCAGTTTGTGCGAGCCAGCGGTGAATTGTTGTATGGTGATCCGCGTTTACTGGCGGGGTCAGAAGTGGAAGTCGAAAATGTGGGTGAGCGCTTTTCAGGAAAATATTATGTAACGGAGGCTCATCATAGCTGGAAGCGCGGCGATTATCGGGTGCGTTTTGAAGTATCGGGTCGAAACCCCTATACCTTGCATGATTTGTTGCTTGGTCGTGAGGCGCGCACTCCAAATAAAATGGCAGGCGTGGTGATTGGGGTAGTGACCGATATTAATGACCCGCAAAAATTTGGGCGGGTGAAGGTCAAATATCCCTGGCTGCCACCCGACGGTTCGGCAGAATTATCCAGCAATTGGGCGCGTTTGATTGCTCCAGGCGCAGGGAAGGATCGGGGTATCTTTTTTGTGCCGGAAGTGAATGATGAAGTGATGATTGCATTTGAGCAGGGCGATGTGAACCATCCTTACGTCGTTGGCGCCTTGTGGAGCGACAAAAACCAGCCTCCAAAAGGAGATGGCGGCGATGCGGTGGATGGCAAAGTCACCAACCAAAGAATCGTGCGGTCTCGCAGTGGGCACGTCATCATTTTTGATGATGCGGATGGCGCGGAGAGAATCATTGTGATGGACAAAACCAAGAACAGCACCATCACGATTAATTCCAAAGACAATTCCATGATTCTTAAGACGAAAGGGGATTTGACGCTTGATGCTGGCGGCAAGATGATCTTCAAATGTAAACAAGATTTCTCATTAGAGTCGAGCGCGAAGGCAAGCGTCAAGGCAAGTTCCACGCTCGAAATGCAAGCTCAGTCAGGCGCGACAATGAAAAGCGGATCGACAGAACTTGAGTTGAAACCGGCCGCTGCTACCATGAAGAGCACCAAAGTGGATATTCAGGGCCAGGCACAAACCAATGTGCAAGGTGCCCAGACATCGATCAAGGGTAGTGCAATGGTCGAAGTGCAAGGCGCGATCGTCAAAATCAATTAGGAGCACATATATGCCGTTCCCAGCTGCACGTCTTACTGATATGACTGCCACCGGTGATGTAATTACCGGGCCAGGAGTTCCGACTGTCTTGATTGGCGGGCTGCCTGCTTCTGTGATGGGTGATATGGTCACCGGCGCTGCTTGCGTTGGTTCGATTACGATGGGTAGTCCTACTGTTTTGATCGGTGGTCGCCCTGCGGCGCGTGTTACCAGCACTGTGATGGGAAGCAACCCGGCTACGGGTGTGCCGGTCAGCACTGTGGTTGCCAAAGGCGCACCAAACGTTCTTATCGCATAACATTATGAAGAACGATGCGCAAAAATTTCTTGGCAACGGCCTTAGCTTCCCGCTGCGGACTGATGTTCGCGGGCAGATTGTCTTGATTTCTGGACAGGAAGATATTGAGCAAGCCATCCGCATTATTTTGAGTACTCGCCCAGGGGAGCGGGTGATGCGGCCCACTTTTGGTTGTGCTGTTCAAGACTTGCTGTTCGAGCCAAAATCTGACGCAACAATTGGCCGGTTGCAAGAAAGTGTTTACGAAGCTCTGGTAATGTGGGAGCCGCGTATTGAGGTGAAAAGTGTGACTGTTCTGGATGATGATGACCAGCCTGGCGCGCTTTTGGCTGAAATTGAATATGAAATTAAGGCCATTCATGATACCCGTAGTATTGTTCACCCCTTCTATTTGGCCGATGAGCACGAAGTTGTTTAAGGATTTGTATATTCTATGACTTTACCTGCCCCCAATTTGGATGACCTGCGTTTTCAAAGCGATATAGTGGATGAAGCGCGGAAGAGAATAGTTCGTTATTGTCCTGAGTGGACTGAATATAACCTGAGTGATCCTGGCATTACTTTGATTGAGTTGTTTGCCTGGATGACCGAATTAATGGTTTACCGGATGAACCGCATTCCAGAAAAGAATTACCTGAAATTTCTGGAAATGCTTGGTTTGCAGCGCAAACCGGCCAGTAGCGCTGCCACCGAGTTGACGTTTTGGCTTTCTATTGATTTGCCGTTCAACGATGACCCGGAAACTGAGCCAAAATCTGTGACCATTCCGCATGGATTGGAAGTGCGCTCAGAGTCAACCGCAGACGAAGTTGTGTTCACTACTCTGCGGGATGTGCAGGTTGTTCCGCCGTTGCTGACGCATGTGCGCCGGGAACAAAATTTTAACAAAAACTATTCGCAAAGGCTCGGCATGGAGACGTTTTTCCCGTTTAATGAGCAAACCCCTCGGGTTGGTGATACTTTCTATCTGGGGTTTGACTCCAAACACGATATTGCCGGACAGTTGCTGCGCCTGGATTTTCTCTGCGAACCCACCGAAGCGGTGGGTATTAAGCGTGACGATCCGCCCTGGGTTTGGGAATGCCTGACTGAAGGTGGAAAGTGGCAAGAAATCCGCCCTTCCAAATTTGAAGGCGAAAAGGACACAACCTGCGGTTTAAACAACGAATCTGGACGTTTGGTATTGTATCTGCCGCTTTCCGTGAACGTTGGAAATGTGCATGGCTTGGATGCTTTTTGGCTGCGCTGCCGGCTTGAACAGCGTAATTTTTTGCAAGGAATGTATGCCGAGTCGCCCAAGGTAAAACGAATTAAGGCATATGCGCTTGGCGTTACTGTGCCTGCCATGCATTCAATTAGTGTAACTCAAGAACTCTTAGGGGTTAGCAACGGCGAACCTGGTCAATCATTTACCCTGCAACATCACATGGTTTTGGATTTGCAACCGGGAGAAACTTTGGAAGTCGAAGAAAGTCGGGGTGATAATGTGGTCTTTGTCCCCTGGACAAAGGTGAATGATTTTTCAAAATCCACCCTCTTTGATCGCCATTTCATGATGGACATGGCGAATGGCATCGTAAGTTTTGGCCCTTCCGTGCGTCAGGCCGATGGGACAATTGAGCAGTATGGGCGCATCCCGGAAAACGACCGCCGTGTTCGTTTTTCCGCCTATCGTTGTGGCGGCGGGGTTGCGGGCAACTTGCCGGCGAACAGCATTACCACTCTATCTACTTCCCTGGCTTATATTTCCAGGGTTTCCAATCTGATTCGCGCGGATGGAGGCCGGGACCAAGAGACGATTGATGAGTTGAAGTTGCGCGCCCAGCGTGAGTTACAGGCTCAACGCCGCATTGTGACAATGGATGATTTTGAGCAGTTTACCAAAAATAGCAGCCGTTCAGTGGCGCGTACTCGTTGTTTAACGCCAAATGATTCGGAGAATGGAACAACAGGAGCAGTAACCATGCTGGTTGTACCATCTGTGACAGAATCTTTGCGTAATCATGATTTTTCTGCTCTGCGTGTATCGGTTGCGCTTCTGGGGCAGATTCGCTCTTCTCTTGATCAGTACCGCTTAATGACGGTTTCTTTGAATATTCGTGAACCGCGCTATTTTGGCGTCAAGGTCAAGGCGCGCGTTGTGCCGCAAGATTTCATGCTGCCGGAGGATGTCGCGCGGCGCGTTCACGAAGAATTGACCCGTTACATCTCGCCTCTTCGTGTGGATGATCGGCAGCCATTGTTACAAACCGGTGAAACCTGGGAAGGCTGGCCTTTTGGACGCAGTTTATTCCTTGCTGAAGTGATGTCGCTCATTCAGCAGGTTTCTTGTGTGAAGTATGTTCTGGATGTCGAAGTTCTTTCGCGCCAGATTATTCTTGGTGAAGAAGCAAATCTGTTCGACGAATCGGGCGAAAAGCAGCTTTCGGTCGTTGAAAAGGTTTTGCGCCTACCATCAGATGGGTTGTTGGTTTCGCTAAATCATGAAATTGAAGTCGTCAGTCTTCAAGAGACTTAGCCATGCGCAGCGATTCTGTTGCCGTTCTAACAAAGCCAACGTTATTGCAGCCGGAAATCTCTTTGGCTGTTGATTTTTATAACCGCTATCCAGGCGAAGATGTTTGTTATTTTGTGCGTTTTCGCGCTTCGCAAGATTCAGGAATTTCTCTTCAACTTTCTTTTCCCAAAGTTCTGCAAGTGATTTCTTATCAAATTGTTGGTCAAACGGCGCTGCCATCTTTGCTTTTTTCTGAAACGGAGCAAGTATTGTTGGTGGTTTTGAACATCCAGCCACCTTTGTTGGCGGGGCAAGAATATATTTTGGAGATTCGCGCTCAGATTAATACTTTCCAGTTCGATCAGCACATTCTGGCAGATGCTATCTTGTTGAATAACGAAAAAGAGCCGATTGCGCGGGATGAGATTCAGGTAACCGTATATGGAAAAAGCCAGTATCTACGTTACCTGCCAGAAATTTATCAAATGGATGATTTCACATCGCGCTTTCTCATGCTCGTTGAGAGCTTTTGGAAACCCCTATCGTTGCAGATTGACCAGGCATCGAATTATTTTGACCCAAACCTGGTTCCGCCCGAGTTTTTGCCCTGGCTGTCGTCATGGGTTGGTTTACGCCTGGACATCAATCTGCCAGACGACAGGGTGCGCATGCTATTGAAAAAGGGCGTTATCCTTTTTCAATCTCGAGGCACTTTATATGCTTTGAAAACTTATTTGGAGATCATCACCGGTGGAAATATCCAGATTCGGGAGCAACGCGCTTCTAACTTTACAATCGGGCGGGGCAGCGCCCTCGGCGTGGGAATTGCCTTGGGACGGAAGAATCGACCCAATGCGCTTGT
>JBARBA010000156.1:0-4672 GCA_049792555.1 Anaerolineales bacterium | reverse complement strand
GTTGGATGATCCGTCGTCCCGCTGTGTCCCTACGGGGCGAGGACGATTGCATGGTGGGCGGGACACAGCGGAGGGTTTGACGGGCTTTGGATGATCCATCGTCCCGCTGTGTCCCTACGGGGGGCGTGGTTGTTATGGCCGTAGGGACACAGCGGAGGAATGGATGGGTTCTTGACCATCTGTTGTCCCGCTGTGTCCCTTTACCGGGGCGGCATGGTTGCTGTTCGTGTTAAATCGTCGCGTATTCGCGCACATCTGTCAGCGCCCCCGAATCCGTCAGCTTTTCGGCGGCGGCCAACAGGTGGATGGCAACGGCCTCGTCGGTGTAGGCTTCGCCGCAGTTCGGGCAGACTTGCGCGGGGACGTTCTTGACCACCAGCCTGAATCCATCCCGTTCGAGTGTCACGCCGGTCACAGCGGGGCGGGTTTCGGCTTGTTTACACAGGATGCACTTCATCGTTTCCTGCGCTTGAAACCGGGTTCCCAATAGCGGTGATCGGGTTCGTAAGCGGTGACGACAATCGCTTCGTCGTCAGCCGCATTGTCGGCCACCACCACGTGCAGTGGGCGCTTTCCGCGCCCTGCAAGCAGCAGCCGGCCGGGGTAATAGGCGTCTTCGTAGGTTTCGATGGTTTTGCCGTGTTCCAGCACAAAGCGCATGTCTTCGGCGCTGACGTTGCGCTCGAACATGCGCTGGATGGCGTGGATGCGGTACGTAATTTTCATGGGACCTTGATTTTACACCAGTGGGCGGTGCAAAATGTCCCGATCGGCCTGCTCGGCTTCCAGGTAGATTTTGCGCACTTCTTCTTTCATCTCCGCCGTGGCGCTGGGGGTTTGCGGGATGAATTTGATCAGGTCGCGGGCCTGCTGCAAAAAATCCTTGACTTTGGCGATGTAAGAAAAGTTATGGCGTCCTCCCTCGTCCGACGGGACGGGGAAATCGTAGGCTTGCTGGATCAATGCGCGCGCGCGGAGTATGCGTTCAGAAGCGGGGATGAGACGGGCCATGTTTTTTCCTTTTTGCGAGAAACGTTTGGGGGGCTTTTTCGTATGCCATGCAAGGAGAACCGATTAACATGACAGAACCCAAAGTAAGTACTGAAGAATTTGCCGTTAACGGCGAAGATATCCTTGCGAAGATCAAGCAGCTTGTGCATGAGGGCAACATTCGCCGCATCATCATCCGCGACAAGCAAGGGCACACCTACATGGAAATTCCGCTGACGGTGGGCGTGGCCGGTGTGTTGCTGGCCCCGGTGTTGGCCGGGATCGGCGCGCTCGCGGCGCTCTTGAGCGAAGCATCCATTGTCGTCGAGAAGGTGGAGCCGCCTGCAGGCTGATGCGACCCCAAAACCGCGAATGCCGGAAGGTTCAAAACAGCATGAAGTCTTTCACAAGGCTTCATGCTGTTTTTTTAGGCGGGAAAAGCTCCGTAAAGTTCCGTTTGTTCGTTTTGCGTAGCAGTCTGCTCCCGCATCCGTTTGAGCCTCATCGGTTTTTGGGGCGGCGCAGGCTGTTTGCCAGCCTGTATCCGGCTTCCCGGCCCAGCGGGTAGAGCGGCAGCAAGTCTGAACGGTAAGCGGGTGAAACTTCTTTCATCAAACGTTGCGCCCTGGCCAGGTGTTCATGGGAGTCCGGTGAAAGCTGCGAAAGCGCGTCCCAGAAGGGTTTGGCGCCCGCAAAGGGAGCGCCGGGGTCGCCGTACCAGATTCCCGTGCCGGCGTGGTAGGCCTGGTATTCCAGTTGCCAGGCCAGCAACTCACCCTGAACGGAGAGCCGCGTGATGAGCGGCTGTTGCAGGTGCAAGACTTCATGGATGATGACGGCCAGGATGCGCTGACCGTTCAGGTCAGTGTTGGGCGGCAAGGTCAGGTTGTTGCCCAGCGTCCAGCCTGCGCCGCTGGCCGTTTGGGGCAGGTATCCGAAGGCTGTGTTGTGTGCCCGCAGGTAGGCCGAGGCCGGGGGGCCGTACGCGCCGAACCCGTCCAGGTTGTGCAGCACTTGTTCCCGTTCGGCGGGCGTGAATTTGACCCAGCCGGTCTCAGGGATGATTTGTGCGAGAAGATGGGGCATGGCAGCCTCATTTCTTTTTCAGCCTCGCCCGTTCTTCCTCGGCGACGCTTTCTTCGAGTTTCTTGAACAGCGGACCGGGCTGGCGCAGGGCTGCGCCGGGCTGCAAGTTGCTGGGCTGCCACCGTTGGGACAGGGTCTCCGACCCATCCCCCGGCGCTTTATAGCGCAATGCCGTATGCTCGCCGAGCGAGTCTTGCACGGTTTCGACGGTTTGTTCGCCGAAGAGCGCGTTGTCGTAGCCCAGGAAGTTGTGCAGCTTTTGGGACGTGAACGGTAGGAAGGGCGCAAAAAGCACTTTGAGCGAGTCGATGGCTTTCAGAGCGGTGTAAACGCTTTTCGCGGCGGCATCCTTGTCGGTTTTGATCTCGAACCACGGGGCGGACGTATCGAGGTATTTGTTGACCTCGGTTGCCAGGCGCATGGCTTCGCCCAGGGCGGCGCGCAGGTGGACGGCGTCCAGTTCTTTGCCCACAGATTGGAATCCGGCTTCGATGGCGGCCAGCAGGCTCAGGTCGGCGGGGCGCAGCGCGGCGGGATCAATCTCCGGCACGTGGCCATCCCAATTTTTATAACAGAAGGCCAGCACGCGGTTGGCCAGGTTGCCCCAGGTGGCGACCAGTTCGTTGTTGTTGCGCGCCACGAATTCCTTCCAGTCCCAGTCGCTGTCTTTGGCTTCGGGCATGTTGACGGTCAGGTAGTAGCGCAGCGCGTCGGGGTCGTAGCGCGTCAGGAAGTCGCGCGCCCAGACGGCCCAATTGCGCGAACCGCTGATTTTCTCGCCTTCCAGGTTCATGAACTGGTTGGCGGGCACGTCATAGGGCAGGGTCAGCTTGACGCCGCTTTCGCCGCTGAAGACTTCGGCGAACTGTTCGCCGACGCCCATCAGTTGGGCGGGCCAGAGCGAGGTGTGGAAGAAGATGTTGTCTTTGCCGATGAAGTAATACTGTTTGGCGGCGGGGTCGGCCCACCAGTTTTTCCAGTCTTCTGGTCTGTGGGCTACCTGACTCCACTCAATGGCGGCGGAGAGATAGCCGATGACGGCCTCGAACCAGACGTACAGGCATTTGCCGTCCCAGCCTTCGACGGGCACGGGGATGCCCCAGTCCAGGTCGCGGGTGATGGGGCGCGGCTTGAGGCCTTCGGCTTCGATCTTGCCGAGCGATTCGCCCAGCACGGTTTCGCGCATATGGGCGGAGCGGGCGCGCAGGAAGTCTTTGACCTGCGGTTCCATCTTGGACAGGTCGATGTAAAAGTGTTCGGTGTCGCGCAGTTCGGGGGTGGAGCCGTCCACTTTGGAGCGCGGGTTGACCAGCCGGGCCGGGTCGAGCACGTTGCCGCAGCGGTCGCACTGGTCGGAGCGCGCGCCTTCGTAGCCGCAGATGTAGCAGGTGCCTTCGACGTAGCGGTCGGGCAGGAATTTTTGGGCGGCGGGCGAGTACCACTGCGCTTCGACTTTGGTGAACAGGAAGCCGTTCTTCTTCAAGGCCAGGAAGATGCTCTGCGAGACCTTGAAATGGTTCTGGGTGTGGGTGGTGGTAAACATGTCGTAGGTGATGCCGACCTGTTGGAACAGGTCGAGGAAACCGTTGTGGTATTTTTTGTAGACTTGTTCGATGGTGACGCCCTCGGCGTCGGCGCGCAGGGTGACGGGGGTGCCGTGCGAATCGGTGCCGCTGACCATCAGGACGTTATCGCCCTTTAGACGGTGGTAGCGGGCGACGATGTCTCCCGGCAGGTGCGATCCGGTGAGATTGCCGACGTGGATTTCGGCGTTGGCGTAGGGCCAGGCAATGGCGATCAGAATGTTTTCGGACATGGGAACCTCGGTATGGAAAATAAATGATTGGTAGGGGCACGGCGAATTCGGGTGGGCGTAAAATGCGTCTGACCGCCGCCGTGCCCCTACGGAGGGCAAAAAAACAGGCCGTCCGCAAAATGGACAGCCTGTAGAGTCGGGATGCGGCGGATTACGCTTCCTGTAAGGCTATCCGGGTGCGGCAGGGCATGACCATAGGCATCATGCTCGGTACGTGGGGCAGGTGGAAGGTGTTCATACGATGAAGTTTAAGCCAGTGGGGATGGTTTGTCAATGACCAACCCCAGCGCTGAATTTACGCACCTTTTCAAGTCAGGCGCAGTTACTTTGTGAAAACCCTGGGCACCTACAGAGCCTCTCATAATTTGGTAAACTTTTTATGGTAGTTTTAGCTGTGTTTTCGGTTCAAAAAGTTTACTTATTTATGATCCAGTCAGTAAATCTCCTGCTTCCCATGACTTGACTATGCTCATTTGCGCAAAGTTGAATTGAAGTATGGCCGCTTTTCCAAAATCCTGTGATACAAGGCCATATCTTTTTCGTGGTAAGCCTCGATTTTTTTCCTGAGATTCAAATCGGTAATGTAAACCTTGCTTTCGTTCATTTCTTCATTGGTATTCGCTCGGTATGTGGGAAGAGAAACGCCGAGAACATTTTCCGAGAAAAAACGAAAATCTTCTTCATAATGCTCCGTGATGCCGATGAAGTTAAACCGGCTGATCGGAAAACCCCAGAAAAGCTGGCCGTAGAAATTCCTTAATTCATTGCTCAGACAAAACC
>JBARBA010000155.1:0-5801 GCA_049792555.1 Anaerolineales bacterium | reverse complement strand
GCCCCCGGACCGTAGTGCAGCGGGGTAAAGCTTAAAAAATCTGCGAAAATCTGTGAAATCTGTGGATAACGCCTTAATACGATCAACACGAAAGGATCAACAAGCGCATTCAGCGCTTTGAACAGGTATAATTTCCCCATGAGCAACGCACTGACCCTGTACCGCCTCCAGCAAGTCGATAGTCGCCTCGACCAGATTCAATCCCGTCTGCAAACCATCCAATCTGCCCTGGCAGAAAGCGCCGAACTGAAGGCCGCCCGCGAGGGCCTGGAGCAGGCGCAAGCCGCGCTGCACAGCCTCGAGCAGACGCTCAAGCAGGCCGAGTACGACGTGCAGGCCCAGCGCATCAAGCTGGAGCAGGCCGAAGCCAGCCTGTACGGCGGCAACATCAAAATCCCGAAGGAACTCAAAGACCTCGAAAAAGACGTCGCTTCGCTGAAACGGCGTCTCGGCGAGTTGGAAGACGTGCAGTTGGGCGTCATGCTCCAGATCGAGAGCGCCCGCGAGGACGTTCAAAAGGCCAGGGACGGCTATAACCTGCTGCAGGGACAGGCCGTCAGCCAAAATGCAACCTTGCAAAGCGAGCAGGAGACCCTGCAAAAGGAACGCGAAAGCGCGCTCGCCAAACGCCTGGCCACGATCTCGAACATCGACGGCCCGTCGCTGACCCTGTACGAAGCGCTGCGCGAGAAGCGCAGCGGCGTGGCCGTGGCCGCCGTCAGCGACAGTTCGTGCGAAGTGTGCGGCGCATCCATGCCGCCGGGCCACGCCCAATCGGTGCGCACCTCCAGTCAGTTGGTGCATTGCCCGATGTGCGGGAGGATTTTGTATTCGCATTAGGGGGAAGTCGGCGGATTGGGAAATGTGTAAATCGGGAAATTGCCAAATCTGCCCCAATGAACATGGGGAAGATATTGTGCATCAATCTGCTTTCATATAGAATATCGGCGCGGGTAAGACCTGCCGTTTCTGGGGGCTTTGCGCCCGGACAAAAAGCGCTTTTTAAAACACAAATGGAGTCATCCCATGAAATCCTTTCACCAATTTGCTAAAATGTTCGCATTGGCAGTTATTCTTTTGGCGTTTTTGGGACTGTTCGGGCTGGCCATGCCGCCTGCGGCATTGGCCCAGGCTGCCGCAACGTCCACGCATCTCCCGCCGCCCCCTGGGGCGCAAATCCCGACCGGCGGTAATTGGGAGCAGATCAGTTCCCAGGATTTCGAATACGCTTTCCCATCCGCAGGCTGGAGCATGACCGACACGAGCGGCGACGGCTACGAACGATTCTGGAAAGACAACTCTTACCGCCCCTATTCCGGCTCCTGGGCTGCCTGGCCTGCCGCAGGCGGAGCCGACCGGCTCAACCCCTCAACGCAGAATTACGCCAACAACATGGAAACCCGCATGATCTACGGCCCTTTCGACTTGAGCGATGCCAACGGGGCCGATACTGACTTCGCCCTGTGGGTGGACACCGAACCGTTCAACGACTACGTTTCCTTCGAGATCTCCTGCGATAACCAGAATTTCACCGAACTCGCCCGTTGGAGCGGCAGCGCCTCGTGGAGCGTTCAAGATATCTACTACAACGACTATCACTGCCCCCTCACGTGGGTGGCCTGGCGCTTTCACAGCGACTATTCGGTCACATCCGGCGGGCCGTGGGTGGACAATATTCGCATCTGGAAATACGTCCTGGACGCCACGCTCACTCCCACCCGCACGCTTTCCCCGACGATCACACGCACCCGCACCAAAACGCTAACGCCCACCATCACGCGCACCCGCACCAAGACGCCCACCCGCACGCTTTCTCCCACCATCACCAAAACGCGGACGAAGACCAACACTCCCACACAGACAAAGACGCCCACCATCACCAAAACCCCCACGCGCACCAAGACGCGCACCCCGCTCCCGACCCGCACCCGCACCAAAACCCCAACGCGCACACGGACACGCACCCCCTCGCGCACGCCCACCATTTGCCCGCTTTCGGCCTGCACGCGCACTCCCACGCGCACGCCCACCCGCACGCTGACGCGCACCATCACGCGCACGCCAACCATTACGCCGAGTCCAAGCCCGACGAGCGACCTGCCGCCCGCCACTTTTTTCGATGAAAATCAATTGTCGGACTTTACACATCCCATCACCGGCGTCTCGGCGCGCACGATATATACCCACTACCGGCTGTTGTGGAATTGGGACGAGATCGACCCGCGATATTGGTGGTGGGATATTTTCGGAAAGACCGCAGACGGCTCATCCTTCGATGCGGACGGCTTCTCCTTCTGGGATTATATTGCCCTATACATGAACCACGAGGCGGAATACAAAAACACCGCATTTGCCAACGACATGGCCGAAGCCGGGGTGCGCTTCTGGTATACAAGGGTTAACGCAAAGCCGCCCCTCGCCACGCCGGGGGTATATGGCTTCGTCGATTGGTGGGCAAGTTTCAGCCAATCCGTGTCCGTAGAAGCGAAATCAATGAGCCTGATAGCAGGCCCACAGACAAGCAGGGATAATTATCGGGCCTTTATCGCGGCTGCCGAGAACTTCAAGAACCCGCCGACAGACTGGCAGGACGGCCAGCGCCAGGACAGGCCCTACGGATGGGGCAATAGTAGCGCCTATGCAGAACATAGTAAGAATTCGAAAGTTGAAGAAATGCTTGCCGCCAATCAGGATAAATACCCGATCATCTTCAGGTACATTTCAGGACGTGATCCGATGTATGTTCCTTCGGGCTGCGCCGTAATCAACTGGGTGGACAACTCGGATGACAACCCGGGAACCGCCTGGAACCCAAATGTTTGCGATTTTCTGCTCCCGACGCCGACGCCGGCGAGCCAACAGGAGATAACCAATATGCAAAAGAATAAGACAAGCCTGGGAGCATTGACGACCCTGTGCGCAATATTTATGATAGGCTGTACTTCCCCTTCAACCCCTACCGATTTTGTCACGCCCAGCGTCCAGGTGATTTCGCCTACGGCCACTCCAACTGCTGCACCAGCGGCGACAGCCACGCCAGAGTCAGCCCTGCCGTGGTGCATTGATCGTGTTGAGATGTCTCCCTCGCTCGGCGCAATGCCGGACGGGGTCGTCGTCGTACAAGGCCAGGGGTCACGGACTATTACATTGCTCGATCTGCAAACCGGTGGCCGACAATCGCTTGACGGTAAAGCGTCTTTCATCATGGCGGTCTCGCCCGACCAGCGGCAACTAGCTTATACATCTTTTCTAAAGGGTCCGCTCCAGATTGTGGATTCAAGCGGAGCGCCGGTCGCAAACCAGCCGTTGCCGCAGGGTTGGGTGGGAGTGGTCCGCTGGATCGATATGGATACCCTCTTGATGGAGAAATTCGCAGAAGAGGGCGACTATTATCGCAATGCTTCGAGCATTGTTTATCACTTTAAGACCGGAGAGCAGCAGGAATTACCTCCCAATTACCCCGGTATGGATTTGGCAACCATATTCCAATGGGGAAACTACAGCTACACCCGGACCGTCTATGACCCGTCGTTATCCCGCGTTATATACCCGGGACTTGTGCTTTGGGACATACAAAACAACCGCCAAATTATCGAGCTTCACCAGGGCCTCGACAGAATTTCCAGCAGCGCGCCGCAATGGTCGCAGGACGGCTCGTTCTTCATCGCGGCTGTGCCTCCCCAGGCTGAAGTACTTGGCACATTGTATAAGAATGTCACCGACAGTCTGCCGTACAAGGGCGGGTACGAATTGATGCGCGTCACCCGCGACGGCGCGATACAACGGCTGACCACCCTGACCACGCAGTTCAACGCCGGTGAGGAAGCCTTCTCGCTCTCGCCCGATGAAAAACGTATTGCCTTCTGGCTGGTGCCAGACTATGGCGTCGATTCTGCTTCGAGAACGCCAAAGAGCCTGGCCATCCTGGACATGGAAAGCGGCGAGATTACCGACCTGGGCATTCCCGGCGGCGAAAGCTCGGTGGCGCCCATCTGGTCGCCGGATGGCAAGTACTTGGTGGTTTCAAGGTTCACTGCCGATGAAACCGTTGACAAAAGCCTCCTGCCCGATGTGTTGCTCGTCGATTTGGAGCACAAACAGGCCATCAGGATTGCGGAAAAATCAGTAGCAAATGGATGGATGGTGAAATAAGAATAACCAAAAGGGTAACCAACATGCAAACAAAAAAGGCAGGCATCGCTTTATTATCGACCCTGTGCGCAGTCTTCATGGTCGGCTGCATCCCCTCGCCCCCTGCCGATTTGGCCACACCCAGCCTCCAGGCAGTTTTGCCGACAGTTGCCACGCCCACCATGACCGAAACGCAGCCGCCCGTAACGTCCACGCCGGAACCGCTCAAGGAATTCGATGCCGCCACAGCCTGCGTTTCCGTTGAAACGCAGGTCCCGCAAGGTTTCGATTTGAAAGGGGGCCTGTTCCTGTACGACCCTTCCCGCGAACGTTCACATGACGTTGTGCTCATGGACCTATCCAGCAGATCCGTCAGCGAATTTGCGCAAACAGGACAAATCTTAATCGACCTGCGAATCTCCCCGAATGGGGCGTGGGTTGCTTATCAGGCAGTCAACAAGAATAATTATAGCGATGCCAGACTGGTCATCAAGAACTTTGCCACAAATGCAACGCTTGAGATACCCTGGAAACCGGCATGGGATTTGTCGGGCTTGATGAAGTGGCTTAACGGGCAAGAGCTACTGATCAGGTTGCAGAGCTACACATACCCCTATCCGTTGATCGCATTCAACCCGTTCACCCAGAGCAGCACAGATTTGCCTGCCACGTTCCCGAACCAGGAAGTGCTGCCACCGGGCACTTATGTTTCACCGGCCGAATACGACCCATCCCTGAATTACGTGGTCTACTCGGCGAAGCAGAACGACATGAACGGTTTTGCCCTGTTCGATCGCGCCGCCAGCGCCCAGATCGCGTTTTTCCCGTCACAAATCCTTGTGGAATCTGGATCGCCAGCCTGGAGCCACGACGGGCAAAAGTTTGTGTTTGCATCGAAAATGGTCGGTTCGGATTCATTCATCAATGTGGGCAGGCCGGATGGAAGTGTGACGCCCATCGTCAATCTTTCGCGCTTGATGGGCTCTTTTACCATGCGGAGCTTGACCTGGTCGCCGGATGACAAATTTGTGGCCGTCGATATTTACGATGTGCGTCAAGAGACAGAAAAACTGCTGCTACTTGACTTGAATGGGCAAAAGGTTTTGGATCCCTGCATCAAGATCGAATATGATCTCTGGCCGGGAGATTACTCTGCTTCGCGTTCCCCGACATGGTCGCCGGACAGTCAATACCTGATCGTGGAAGAACAATTTGGTGAAGGGAAAAACAAGGTTGCCCTGATCGATGTTGCCCAAATGCAAGCCGGGATATTGGCGCAAGACCAGAGGATAGCGGGTTGGGTTTCGCTGACCCCGTAAAATGCGCTCAAAAAATGGTGCTGCGAGGTTATTATTTACCTTGTGCGCAGTCTTCATGGTCGGCTGCGTCCCATCGACCCCTGCCGATTTGGCCACGCCCAGCCTCCAGGCGGTTTCACTGACGTCTACCCCCACTGCTGCGCCTGCGCCAACGGCGACAGACACACCGGAGCCATCCCTGCCGTGGCGCACTGACCGCATTGAGTTATCTCCAACGCTCGACGCCATGCCGGACGGGGTTGTCGTCATACAAGGTAATGGATCAAAAGACGATATATCATTGCTCGACCTGCAAACCGGCGGCCTGCAATCATTTGGGTGTGTTTCATTTGAGTTGAAGTCTGAGTAAAG
>JBARBA010000154.1:0-20574 GCA_049792555.1 Anaerolineales bacterium | reverse complement strand
GCTTGGATGCGTCCAGATTGAGACCCAGCGGCCCGTTTGCCATGTAGATCAACGGGCGGATGTAGCATTCCTTCAACCCGTTGGCCTTAATGGTCTCATGCACCGCCGCGCGCAACTGATCGACCGTGTAGGGAAACTCACGCACGCCGAAGATCTGGATCGAGTCGATCAGGCGCTCGATGTGCTCGCGCAGGCGGAAAACGCCCGAACCTTTGGGGGTGCTGTAACAGCGGATGCCTTCGAACACACCCATCCCATAATGCAGCGCCGGGGTCATGAAATGAACGGTCGCCTTCTCGTACTCCACCAGCTTGCCATCCATCCAGATGTACTTCGATTCCATTGCCATAAGATGCTCCTTCTCGGTGAATTTTGGCTTTTAGAAAAAATTAACCACGAAGACTCGAAGGCACAAAGGTTTTATTAGTTCTTACAAAATTCGTGACTTTGCGGCTTGGTGGTTCACGCCTTTTTTTACAGACGGGCGATGATCTCATCGGCCATCTGACGGGTACTCAGTTTTCCGCCAATATCGGCGGTGCGGCAGCCGGCGGTGATGGTCTCATCCACGGCTTTTTCGACGGCGGTGGCCTCGGCTTCCAGCCCCAGCGAATAGCACAACAACATGGCAGCCGAAAGGATTGTGCCAATCGGGTTGGCGATGCCCTTCCCGGCGATATCCGGGGCCGAGCCGTGGATCGGTTCATACAAGCCGGGGCCGCTTTCCCCTAAACTGGCGGAGGGCAGCAGCCCCATCGAACCCGCCAAAACGGAGGCTTCGTCGGTCAGGATGTCGCCGAACATGTTATCCGTGACCAGCACGTCGAAGCGCGCCGGGTTGCTGACCAGGAACATGGAGGCCGAATCCACCAGCACGTGCTCCAATGTGATTCCCGGCTGTTCCGCGCCGATTTCCGTAGCGATCTTGCGCCACAACCGGGACGATTCTAACACGTTGGCCTTGTCGACGGAGGTCACTTTTTTGCGCCGTCCCTGCGCCAGTTTGAAAGCCAGTTCCACCACGCGGCGGACTTCGTAATCATAATACATCAAGGTGTCCACGGCGCGTTGGTGGCCGTCCACGATGACGCTTTCTTTCGGCCAGCCGAAATACAGCCCGCCGGTCAACTCGCGGATCACAAGGATATCCACGCCTTTGAGCTTTTCCGGCTTGAGCGGCGACGAATCGACCAGCGCCGGATGGACGCTCACAGGGCGCAGGTTGGCGAAAACGCCCAAGCCCTTGCGCAGCGCCAGCAGGCCCTTCTCCGGGCGTTCTTTCGCCTGCGGGTCGTCCCATTTGGGGCCACCCACCGCGCCCAGCAACACCGCGTCGGCAGCTTTGCAAGCGGCCAGAGTCTCGTCGGTCAGCGCCACGCCATATTGATCGATCGAACAGCCGCCAACCGGATATTCACTATACGAAAAAGTATGGCCGTATTTCGAAGCAACAGCATCCAGCACCCGCGCCGCTTCACTCACTACTTCGGGGCCGATGCCATCGCCGGGGAGAAGAACAATGTTTGCTTTCATAAACCTTCTTTAATATAGGAACCGCTCATCCACAATGACGGTTCCCTGGAAATCTCTGTGATCTACCGCCAACCCGTAAGTCGGAATCAATTCCGACTTACGGGTGTTGGCATCCACGATGTTGGACTATATGTTACTGGCGATGAAGTCGCCCACTTCGGTGGTGCCCATGCCCATCTTACCGGCGGCCATGCTCTTGAGCTTGCCGCTGCTCAGGGCCTTGATAACTGCCTGCTCAACCGACGCGGACGCGGCGTGTTCGCCAATCGTATCCAGCATCATACCGCCGGCAGAAATGGCCGCCATCGGGTTGATGACGTTCTTGCCGGTGTACTTGGGGGCCGAGCCGCCAATCGGCTCGAACATCGAAACGCCTTCGGGGTTGATATTGCCGCCGGCAGCGATGCCCATGCCGCCCTGGGTAATCGCGCCCAGGTCGGTGATGATATCGCCAAACATGTTCCCGGTGACAATCACGTCAAACCACTCCGGATTCTTGACCATCCACATACAGGTGGCGTCCACGTGGTAGTACTCGCGCTTGATTTCCGGGTAGTCTTTCGCGCCCATTTCATGGAAAGCGCGTTCCCAGAGATCGTAGAGGTAAGTCAGCACGTTCGTCTTGCCGCACAGCGCCAGGGTGTTATTCTTCTTGCGCCGCCGGGTCAGCTCAAAAGCGTAGCGCAGGCAGCGGTCCACCTGGAAGCGGTTATAGACAGCAGTTTGGACCGCCACTTCCTGGGGAGTATCTTTCATCGAAACGCCGCCGATTCCCGTATACATATCGCCGGTGTTCTCGCGCACCACCACGTAATCGATATCCGCCGGGCCTTTGTCTTTCAAAGGAGTTTCCACGTTCGGATACAACTTGACCGGGCGCAGGTTGATGTACTGATCCAGTTCGAAACGCAGCCGCAGCAACAGGCCCTTCTCCAGGATGCCGGGTTTAACGTCCGGGTGGCCGATTGCGCCCAGGAAGATTGCGTCCAGCTTCTTCAGTTCCGGGACAACGCTATCGGGCAAGATTTCGCCTGTGCGCTTGTAGCGTTCGCCGCCCAGGTCGTAATGCACCCATTCGATTTTGAAAGCGTGCTTTTGCGCCGCCGCTTCCACGACCTTGATGCCCTCGCGGACAACTTCCGGGCCGGTGCCATCCCCGCCTAACACTGCAATATGGTACGTTTTGTTCGCCATCAAATCTCTCCTTAAGGTTAGGATAAGTTTATATTCTGTCGGCAGCCAAATCGCCAATCAGAAGTATTTAAGCTATCGTCAGTCCATACTCAATCGCATCGGCCAGCGCGCGCCAGCTTGCTTCGATAATATTCGCGCTTGCGCCGACGGTTGTCCAGCGTTTGGCGGCGCTCTGTGTATCGATCAGCACACGCGTCACCGCCGAAGTGCCGTTGTCGCTATCCAAAATGCGGACTTTGTAATCGGCGAGTTGGAAATGCGCCAGCACCGGGTAATGAGGCACAAGCGCTTTGCGCATGGCGCAGTCCAGCGCATTGACCGGGCCGTTGCCCTCAGCCGCCGTGTGCATGATTTCGTCCGAACCGGGCACACGCACCTTGACTGTCGCCTCGGCGAAAATGCCGCGTCCCCGGCGATGTTCCACCGTTACGGTGAAATCGATCATCTCGAAAGGCGCCTTGTAATTCGTTTCCTGGCGCTTCATCATCAACGCCACCGAGGCCTCAGCCGCCTCGAACGAAAAGCCCTGCGCTTCGAGAACTTTGATTTCGCTCAACACATCCTTGACGTCGTCGCCGCTGTCCATTTCGAGGCCGTATTCTTCGGCCTTGCTGAGCAGGTTGCCGCGCCCGGAAAGCTCCGAGACCACCACGCGCATCCCGTTGCCGACTTTTTCCGGCTCAATGTGCTGGTAAGCCTGCGCCGAGCGCCGCATGGCGGCCACATGCACCCCGGCCTTATGCACAAACGCCGACTTGCCGACATACGCCAGGTGCTGGTTCGGCTTCTGGTTGGCCACTTCGTCCACAAAATGCGACAGTTCGTAGAGCTGCGTCAGGCCGCCGTCCGGCACGCAACGCAGGCCGAGTTTCAATTCGATATCGGCCATCACCGAGCACAGGTTGGCGTTGCCGCAGCGTTCGCCGTAGCCGTTGATCGTGCCCTGCACCTGAATCGCGCCCTCGCGCACCGCGACGAGCGAGTTGACCACGCCGCATTCGCCGTCGTTGTGGGTGTGGATTCCCAGCGGGTGATTGAGCGCCGCCTTGACCTCGCGCACGATCTTTTCCACTTCCCAGGGCATCGCGCCGCCGTTTGTTTCGCACAGCGCCAGCGTCTCCGCGCCGCCGCGGATGGCCGCTTTGAGCGTCTCAAGCGCGTAGGACGCATCGGCCTTGTAACCGTCGAAGAAGTGTTCGGCGTCGTAAATCACGCGCCGGTTTTGCGCGCGCAGGTAGCCCACCGACTGCTCGATGATGCGCAGGTTGTCGTCCAGCGTGGTCTGCAAAACATCGGTGACGTGCAGCGTCCAGCTTTTGCCGAAGATGGTACAGACCGGCGTCCCCGAAGCGATCAGCGCCCGGATGCTGGCGTCATCTTCCGGGCCGCCTTTGACGCGACAGGTGGCCCCGAAAGCGGCGATCTTGGCGGTTTTCCATTCCATATCGCGGGCGCGCTCGAAAAATTCCACATCTTTGGGGTTCGAACCCGGCCAGCCGCCTTCGATAAAGGCCACGCCAAAATCGTCCAGCCGTTTGGCGATGCGCAGCTTGTCATTCGCCGAAAGGTTGAAGCCTTCGCTCTGGGTGCCGTCGCGCAAGGTGGTGTCATATATCTGGATAAAGGTCATGGTTGCTCCGTGTTACGTGTTGCGTGTTTCGTATTGCGTAGAACATCACGGAACACGCACTACGCAACACGCGCTTCGTATGCCGCTATCTCTTTTTCAAAACCCGCGATGTAGCCAAGCTCATCCACGCCATTCAGCAGGCAAGTCTTGGCAAAGACATCGATCGGGAAAGTGACCTTGCGCCCGTCAGGCAGGGACAGCGTCTGCGAAGCCAGGTCCACGCTCAGTTCGGCGGTGGGGATTTCTTCGAGCATGTCGAATAAATCCTGGTGGTTTTGGGTATCCACGATGATCGGCAGCAGGCCGTTTTTGAGGGAATTGCTGCGGAAAATGTCGGCGAACGAGGTGCTGATGACGGCCCGGAACCCGAAGCCGGTCAGCGCCCAGGGCGCATGCTCGCGCGACGAACCACACCCGAAGTTGTCTCCCGCTAAAAGGATTTTACAGCCCTGCGACTCGGGCTTGTTAAGCACGAAGTCGGGCTTCGGTGAGCCGTCGGCGTTGTAGCGCCAGTCGGAAAACAGGTGGCCGCCCATGCCCACTTTGTCGGTGGCTTTCAGGAAACGCGCCGGGATGATCTGGTCGGTGTCCACGTCATTGGCGGGTAAGACGACGACGCGGGAAGTGAGGGTGGTGAATTGTGCCATGATAAAAACTCCTAAATACTTTTGATTTCAAAAGGTGGTTGAGTAGCGTTCTTCGCGTATCGAAACCACCGATACCTTTGCTATCGAAATCACATCTACTGGCAGTAATTGCTCATTGTTGGGTCCCGTTGGTTTCGACACCTGCCCTGGCGGGCGGTGCCAGGGTACGGCTCGCGGAGACACACCGCTCGCCTACTCAACCAACTTCATCTACTATTTCGGTCTTCGTCCGGCAAATACCGCCAGCGAATAAACACGGAAGTAGCAGTCCACATCTTCGTAGCCAAGTTCACGTAGCCAGCCACATTGGGTCTCGACCGGCGCGAGCTTGTTCAGTTGCTTGTCCTGGCGGCTGTGGAAAGCCTCGGAAATTTGCTCGCGCGTCTGCGGGCCGCCCACGCGGATTTCCTCGGCAACCCTTGCCTCGATGATGTGACTCTCAAACATCTCCGTGACCAGTTCCGTCGCCGGGGCAATGTGCTCCACGTTTACGAACCAGCCGCCGGGGCGCAGCAGGTCAAAAATCTCGGCGTAAATCTCCAGCTTGCGCTCATCCGGTTGGTGGTGGATGGAATACCCGGAGACAACGGCGTCGAACGGCGCACCGTGCTCCACCAACTGCGGCCAGGCCGGGTCGGCGTAGTCCACATTTAGGAACTCCAACTGCGCGGAGAAAGCTTTCAGGCTTTCGCGCGCCTGCGCCAACATCGGCTCCGAAAAATCGGCCAGGATTCCGCTGCTTTGCGGGTAGCGCCCCAGGATGGCAGCGCCCAAAATCCCGTCGCCGCAGCCTAGGTCGAGGAAGCGCGTCACCGCTTGGCCGCGCGCAGCCAGGACGGCCAGCATGACCGCAATTTGCTCCTGCGCCATCGGCATCCCGGCGCGGATGCTCAAATACTGCTCGACCACCGGCGCAAGTTGCCAGATTTCAACAGTCAATTGGACTCTCCCGCCGGACGAGCAACAAGATAGTCATCAATCCTGATTTCGTCGTTGATCGAACACTTGTCAGGATCCCAAATAATCATCTTTTTATCCTGGCTGATCTCATATTTCTCTCGTTCTTCAGGGGTCGCATGATGTAAGGTAGGTATCCATTCCAGCGGTACGAATAACACACGCCCGTCCATCAACTCCAGTTGCATAAAATGGCTGTCAAATCGCACACGCTTCAAGAGGGCTTCGCCGGGAAACTTGTAGGCAGATGCGGGATATGGAATGTCATACCATTTCATTATTTCTTCATTATGCTTTTTTGTGGTGAGCATACCAAGCCTCCTGTAAACGATCCAGGTTTTGTTCAATAACCTTGATCGCCTGGTTTAATTCGGCGCGACTCAGAGTGTGCCCGGCGCGGGCTATTTCGACCTGCGGCGTCAGCCAGATTTTCGCATCCGTACCATCGTTTTGTGAACCTTTGCCAACATGAACGCTGGCCCGGCTTTCATGTAAAACATCATAGCTGTGGAACCAGAAAACCAACTCGCCATCTTTAAAAATCCTTGGGCTCATCGACAAATCCTGTTTGCGGTCTTTTCACTTCTTACACTAACATTGTGCGCACATCAGTGACCTGGCCGTTGACGGCTGTCGCCGCGGCCGTCAGCGGACTGGCAAGGAAAGTGCGCCCGCCCGCACCCTGGCGGCCTTCGAAATTGCGGTTGCTGGTGCTGACGGCGTACTGGCCTGGTTGGAGTTGGTCACCGTTCATTGCGATACACATCGAGCAGCCCGCTTCGCGCCATTCCGCGCCGGCTTCTTTGAAGATTTTATCCAAACCTTCGGCTTCGGCCTGCTTCTTGATCTCCTGCGAGCCGGGGACGATCATCACGCGCGTGCTGGCAGCCACTTTGCGGCCCTTGAGCACGGAGGCAGCCAAGCGCAGATCGGAGATGCGCGAGTTGGTGCAACTGCCGATGAAGACCACATCCACCGGGTGGCCGAGCAGGGCCTGGCCGGGCTGCAGGCCCATATAACGGAGCGCCTTTTCGAGCGCGGTCTTCTGCAAAACGTCGCTCAAACTGTCGGGATCGGGGATGCGGTCGGTGATGGCCATGCCCATACCCGGGTTCGTCCCATAGGTAATCATCGGGACCAGCGCCGCAGCGTCCAGCGTGATGCTTTGGTCGTAGACTGCGCCTTCGTCGCTGGGCAGGGTCTTCCAGCGCGCAACGGCCTTGTCCCAGTCAGCGCTTTTGGGGCTGAACTCGCGCCCGGCCAGGTACTCGAAGGTGTTGTCGTCGGGGGCGATCATGCCGGCGCGCGCGCCGCCTTCGATGGACATGTTGCAAACCGTCATGCGCTGTTCCATCGTCAGCGCGCGGATGGCCGAACCGGTGTATTCAAGCACGTGCCCGGTGGCACCGCCGACGCCGATACGGGCAATCAGGGCCAGGATGATGTCCTTCGAAGAAACGCCCGCCGAAAGCGCGCCATCGACGCGCACTTCGTAGGTATTGGCCTTCTTCTGGAGCAGGCATTGCGTGGCCAGCACATGTTCCACTTCGCTGGTGCCGATGCCGAAAGCCAGCGCGCCAAACGCGCCATGCGTGGAGGTGTGGCTGTCGCCGCACACGATGGTCATGCCGGGCTGGGTGCGTCCCAATTCCGGGCCAATGACGTGGACGATGCCGCGATGCGGGCTGGTCATCCCATGCAGGGTAATGCCAAACTCGGCAGCGTTGGTCTCCATCTGCTTGATCTGCGCCGCCGCCAACGGGTCGGCAATCGGCACGTCGATCGGCGTGGTCGGGATGGAATGATCCATCGTCGCCAGGGTCAATTCGGGGCGGCGCACTTTCAGCCCGCGCTGGCGCAGCCCGGTAAAGGCCTGCGGCGAAGTCACCTCGTGGACGAGGTGCAGGTCAATGTATAGGATGGCGGGGCTATCCGGCTGCTGGGCAACGACGTGAGAGTCCCATATTTTTTCGAACAGTGTTTTTGGCATGAAAAGGTTCCTTCGGTGACAAATTTTTACAACTGTAAATTTACGGACTGCGACCAGGGCATCATGCAATGGGGCGACTTTTATCCGTAATCCACTCGCTCCACGAACCGACATAAAGACGCGGCATTCTCTTGCCGGGATACGTATACGCATAGGACAGAATATTCTGGGCCGCCGTCACGCCCGAACCGCAATAGAAAATGGTGTGTTCAGGGCGAAAATTCTCGATTTCCTTAAACTGCTCTTTCAACTCTCCCGAAGGCTTCAACCTTCCATCGGCTGAAATATTATTGCCAAACGGGTACGATATGGCGCTGGGAATATGTCCGGCCACCGGATCAATGGTTTCGTTTTGGCCGTGATAACGATCGGTTGCGCGCGAATCGACAATCACAAAACCAGATGCGGAAATTTTTTCCAGGACATCGTCGGATGAAGCAAGCAACGAGTCATCAAATGACGCCAGGAAACTGCTCTTTTTGTTCTGCTCAAGGCCGGATTGCACAGGCAACCCTGCCTTTTGCCAGCACTGCAAACCTCCATCCAACACCGCAACAGAAGCATGACCGGCCCACCTGAGCAGCCACCACAATCGTGCCGCGGCCATTTGCCCGGCCTGATTGTCATACACCACAACCTGGGAATGGTTTGCTATTCCCAAACGAGAGAAGGTGTCGATCAAATCCTGCTTCTCCGGCAAAGGGTGTCTGCCCGTCTGGCCTGGAATGACCTTGCCGGACAAATCGCCGTCCAGGCTGGCGTAGACGGCCCCGGCAATGTGCGATTGCAAGTAATCGGCATAGCCCTGGCTTTTGTCCGCCAGCGAGGCGCGGCAATCGACAAAAACCCAGGACGGTTCCTGCAAATGGACAGACGCTTCTTCACATGAGATGATCGATTCAAATGCCATAATCACCGCACTTCTCTCTATTCTCTATTCTCTATTCTCTTTTTCCTTTTCCTGCATCGTCGCCCAACGGTTCAGCCCGGCCACAATGGCGCGCACGGCGGCCTGGTCGATATTTGTGCCGACGCCGACGCCGTACAAGCTGCCGTTATCCTTGAACTTGAGCGGGACGTAGGCGACGGCCTGGGCATCCTCGCCTTCGCCAATGGCCTGCTCATGGTAGTCTTCCACGTGGAAATCGGCGATGCCCAGGTGGCGCAAACCGCTGACGAAGGCCGAAATCGGCCCGTTGCCGTCGGCAGCAACGCGCTTCTCTTCACCGTTGATTTTGACGCGCACCTCGCCATGGATACGAGTCGGGTCGGCGTCATCGGGACGCGGCCAGTAACCGATCAACTCATACGGGCCGGGAGGACTGACAAACACGCGCTGGAACAGGTCGTGGACTTCGCTGGAGCTTACTTCGCGGGCCACCTGGTCGGCAAGCTTTTGCACGGCCTGACCGATTTCAGGGTGCATCGCCTTGGGCGGAGCCAGGCCGAATTCCTGCTCAAGCACCCAGACCGCCCCGCCCTTCCCCGACTGGGAGTTGATGCGGATCAGGCTTTCATACTTGCGTCCAAAGTCGGTCGGGTCGACGTGCAGGTAAGGGACCTTCCAGCCGACGCCGAATTTTTCGGGCGCTTCTCCGAGGCGGTTCATGCCCTTGCGGATGGCGTCCTGGTGCGAGCCGGAGAAAGCCGTGAAGACGTATTCACCCGCGTACGGCGTGCGGTAATAGATCGGCATTCCGGTCAGGCGCTCTACCGTCTCGGCGATTTCGGGCAGGTTCGAAAAATCCAACCCGGTTTCGATGCCGCGCCCGAACAGGTTGTTGGCAATGATCGCCAAATCCGCGTTGCCGGTGCGCTCACCGTGACCGAACAGGGTGCCTTCAACGCGCTGACCCCCGGCCATCAGGCCGAGTTCAATGGCGGCCACCGCCATGCCCTGGTCGTTGTGCGGATGCAGGGAGATGATCACCGACTCCGGGTGCTTGAACTTGCGCGCGAAATATTCGATCATATCCGCGTAATGATTGGGCGGACGGCGCTCGACGGTGGCAGGCAGGTTGAAGATCAGCGGCTTTTCGGGCGTGGCCCGGCCCCAGGTTTCGTAGACGGCGTCGCACAGGGTCAGCACAAAGTCTGGGTCAGAATCGGTATATTCTTCGGGAGAAAACTCCAGGCGGATATCGCTCCCGCTCATCGCCTCGACGTGCTGTCGGGTCTGTTCCACCGATTTCACGACCTGCTCAATGACGCCCTCGCCGTCCGAGTCGAATACCTGGCGCATGTGCAGTTCCGACGTGGCAATATAGGCGTGGAAGATGGCGCGCTTGACGCCCTGGATCGACTCGATCGTGCGGTCGATCAGGTGCGGGCGACACTGGGTCAGGGCCATGATGAACACGTCATCGGGGATGCGATCTTCCTCGATCAAGCGGCGGGTAAACTCAAAGTCGTCGTGGCTGGCCGAAGGAAAGGCGATTTCAATGTTCTTGAAACCGATGCGGCAAAGCAGTTCAAAGTATTCAAGTTTCTGCGGCGGGGTAAGTGGGTCGGGCAGGGCTTGATTGCCATCACGAAGGTCCACCGAACACCAGATGGGACTCTTGGTAATGATGCGGGAAGGCCACTGCCGGTCCGGCAAATCGACGGGAGCAACAGGCAGGTGATACTTTGAAACACGCGCAGCGGTAACCATTTGAATTCTCCTTTTTCCATCCAAAGTTGGTTGAGTAGCCCTGGGCGTTGTCCGCGAAGGGCGTATCGAAACCAACAGTTGCTAACTGTTGCCAGTAGATGTGGTTTCGGTACGCCTTCGGCTACTCAACCACCATAAGTTGACTATTTCTTCCAGTTTTCAGGTCTCAACGAGCGCACGGCAGCGCCGGCGCGCCACATTTCAGATTCACGCATTTCCTTCAACTCGGCATCCAGTTTCACCTTGTAATCGGGAGCGCTGTTGGCATCCAGCACAATCTGGGTCTGGTGGCCGGAAGCGACGCTTTCATAAAGCCAATCGAAGACCGGCTCAACAGCCTTGCGGAACTCATGACGCCAATCGAGCGCGCCGCGCTGAGCGGTGGCGGAGCAGTTGGAGTACATCCAGTCCATGCCGTTCTTGTCGACGAGACGGATCAGGCTCTGGGTCAACTCTTCAACGGTTTCGTTGAAGGCTTCGCTGGGCGAATGGCCGTGCTTGCGCAGCAGGTTGTACTGCGCTTCCATCACGCCCGCCAACGCGCCCATCAGGACGCCGCGCTCGCCGGTCAGATCGCTGCGCACTTCATTCTGGAAGGTCGTCGGGAACAGGTAGCCGGAGCCGATGGCGATACCGAGCGCGATGGTGCGCTCCATGGCCCGACCGGTCACATCCTGGAAGACGGCGAAGCTGCTGTTGATGCCGGCCCCGGCCAGGAAATTGGTGCGCACACTGGCCCCGGAGCCTTTGGGCGCAACCATAATCACGTCCACAAAGTCGGGCGGGATGACGCCGGTCTGCTCCTTGTAAACAATCGAGAAGCCGTGCGAGAAATAGAGCGCGGCGCCCTTCTGCAAATTGGCCTTCACCTTGGGCCACAGGAGCATCTGGGCCGCGTCGGAAACGAGGTACTGGATGATCGTGCCGCGTTTGGTGGCTTCCTCGATGGAGAAAAGCGTCTCGCCCGGCACCCAGCCGTCGGCGACGGCTTTGTCCCAATAGAACTTGTCTTCGGGCGCTTGACCGATGATAACCTTGACGCCGTTATCCTTCATATTAAGCGCTTGCGCCGGGCCTTGCACGCCGTAGCCCAACACGGTTACAACTTCATTCTTGAGCACCTCACGCGCCTTATCGAGAGAGAACTCCTCGCGCATGACGACTTCTTCCACAACTCCACCAAAATCAATTTTTGCCATTGTAACTTCTCCTTTTTGAATAATAATTTTTGCATCCAACGTTGGTTGAGTAGCCCGTGTTCTCCGGGCGTATCGAAACCAACAATGAGCAATTACTGCCAGAATAACATGGTTTCGATACGCCCCTCACTGGCATTCGGGGCTACTCAACCACCAGATGAATTCAGAAGCCGCTTATGCGACTTCCACCGTCTCAAACACCTTGCCGTCCACACCGATGCTGATCAGCGCCTCGCTGCCGCGCGCCATGGCCACCGAACCGGTGCGCACCATTTCGATGATGCCCATCGGTTTCAGGATTTCCACCAGGCCGTTGATTTTATCTTCATCGCCAGTCACTTCGATAATCACCGAATTGACCGTCACGTCAACCACGCGCGCGCGGAAGACGTCTGCCATCTGGATCACCTCGGACCGGTTTTGCGATGTGGTGTTGACCTTAATCATCGCCAGGTCGCGGCTGACCATCGGTTTATCGTACAGGTCTTCGACCTGGATGACATTAACCAATTTGTACAAATAAGAAATAAGCCGCTCGATGCTGAATTCATCGCCATCCACCACAATCGTCATGCGCGAGATGCCGTCAAGGTGTGTGTGCCCGACGGTCAACGATTCGATGTTGAAATTACGGCGGCGGAACAGGGACGCGACGCGGTTTAGCACGCCGGGCTTATCTTCGACAAGGATTACAAGGGTATGTTTCATTTTTTCTCCTATCGATCCTGCGGAGTTTCGACGAGAACGCTTGGGCGACGGATCATGGCGTGCAAATCCGCGCCGGTGGGCACCATCGGATAAACGCTATCCTCCTGCTCCACGCGGAAGTCGATCACCACCGTGCCTTCGGTGGCCCGCGCTTCGCGGATGGCGGCTTCCACCTGCGAGCGCTCCGTCACGCGGATGCCTTTCAGGCCATGCGCATCGGCAATTTTAACAAAGTCCGGGCTTTTCATGGGCGTGGCGGCATAATTCTTGTCGTAGAAGAACTCCTGCCACTGGCGCACCATGCCCAGGAATCCGTTATTGATGATTGCCACGTTGACCTTGATGCCTTCCTGCGCAGCCGTGCATAGCTCCGACATGGTCATCTGGAAACCGCCGTCGCCCACGATCGTCCACACTTCTTCGTTGGGGCAGGCCATTTTTGCGCCGATGGCCGAGGGCAGGCCAAAGCCCATTGTACCGAGTCCGCCCGAAGTAATCCAGTGATTCGGCTTGTCCACACGGTAATACTGCGCCGACCACATCTGGTTTTGGCCCACATCTGTGGTGACAATGGCCTCGCCCTTCGTATAACGCCACAAGTCGTTGATCACGTGCGCCGCATACAGGTGTCCGTTATCGGGCAGGTTCTGGATGTCGCGCACTGCGCTGTCGCCCTTCATCTCTTCGACGTGCCGAATCCACTCAGAGCGGTCACGCTTTTCGATCAACGGCAGGATCTGGTTCAAAATATTCTTCAGGTCGCCAATCAGCGGCACATCCACCATCACATTTTTGTTGATCTCAGACGGGTCAATATCGACCTGGATCTTTTTTGCGTGAGGCGCATAAGTCTTCAGGTTGCCGGTCACACGGTCGTCAAAGCGCATCCCAAAGGCCAGCAGCAAATCGGCTTCCTGGATGGCTTTGTTCACCCAGGCCTCGCCGTGCATGCCCATCATTCCCAGGTTGAGCGAATGCGTAGCAGGTATACCACCGATTCCCAGCAATGTCACCGCCACAGGAACCTGAGCCTTCTCGGCAAAGGTAATCAACTCCTGCATCGCGCCGCTCATCAACACGCCATGACCGGCCAAAATGACCGGGCGTTTGGCGCTGTGGATCAAATCCAGCGCCTTCTGAATATTGGCAGGCGTCGGACGCTTATCGGGGCGATAGCCTTTCATTTTAATCGGGCTGTCGTCGTACTCCCAGTTCTCAATGGCCGCCTGCTGGGCGTCTTTGGTAATATCCACCAGCACCGGGCCGGGACGGCCTGAGCGCGCAATGTAAAACGCCTCGCGGATGGCCGGCATAATATCCTGAACGCGCGTCACCAGGTAATTATGCTTGGTGATCGGCAGGGTGATGCCGGTCACATCGGTTTCCTGGAAGGCGTCGTAGCCGATCAGCTTGCTGGTAACCTGCCCGGTGATAAACACCGTCGGGATCGAGTCCATCAAAGCTGTAGCAATCCCCGTCACCAGGTTGGTCGCGCCGGGGCCGGACGTGGCCATCGCCACGCCCACTTTTCCGCTGGCGCGGGCATAACCGTCCGCCATGTGCGCGCCGCCCTGCTCGTGGCGCACCAACACATGATGGATCGACGGGTAATCCCGCATGGCATCATAGATCGGCAGGTTCGCGCCGCCGGGGTATCCAAACACAATGTCCACGCCTTGTTTTTCCAAACATGCCCACACAATTTGAGCGCCTGTGCGTTTCATGGTTTCTCTCCTTTTTAAGATTAGAGATTAGAGATTAGAAATCCGTTTATCCGTTAGTCCGTTTTTATCCGTTTGTCCGCTTCAGATCCGCTACTAAAAGTCCGTTGTCATCACGGCTCCGGTGTCGGCAGACGTGACAAAGTGAGCATAGCGCTTGAGCCATTTGCTCTGGATATTCGAGACAAAAGGCGGCAGGGCTGCCAGGCGGGACTGGATTTCGGCGTCGGTCAGGCGGACGCTCAACGAACGGGCTTCGAGGTCGATATCGATGATGTCGCCCTCTTTGAGCGCCCCGATCGGACCACCCGCAGCCGCTTCCGGTGAAACGTGGCCGATACAAGCTCCACGCGTGCCGCCGCTAAAACGCCCGTCGGTGATCAGCGCGACCTTGTCGCCCAGGCCCTGGCCCATGATGGCGCTGGTGGGCGAGAGCATTTCCTGCATCCCAGGGCCGCCACGCGGGCCTTCGTAACGGACGACGACCACGTCCCCGGCCTTGACCTTTTTGGCCAGGATACCGGTCATGCAATCTTCCTGCGATTCGAAGATGACCGCCGGGCCTGAGAACTTCATCATCGGCGCGCTGACGCCACCAGCCTTGACGACTGCGCCCTTGGGGGCCAGGTTGCCAAATAAAATCGCCAGTCCGCCGCGTTTGGAATAGGCATTCTCATAGGGATGAATGACTTCTTCATCTTTAATGACTGCGCCCTTGATCGATTCGCCCAGGTTCACGCCGCTGACGGTGATGCGGTCGAAGTGCAACATGCCGGTCCCGCGCTGGATCTCGTTCAGGATAGCCGGGATGCCGCCCGCGCGATGCACGTCTTCCATGTGCCACTTGCCCGCCGGAGACACCTTGCAGATGTGCGCTACCTTTTCAGCCACAGCATTGATGCGCGAGAGCGGATAATCGACCCCGGCTTCGTTGGCCAGCGCCAGGGTGTGCAGCACGGTGTTGGTCGAGCCGCCCATGGCCATGTCGAGCGCGAAAGCGTCGTCGATGGCTTCGGCGGTGATGATGTCGCGCGGCTTGATGTCACGCGCCAGCAGTTCCATGATCTGCGAAGCGGCTTTTCTCGCCAGCGCCTCGCGTTCGGGCGTCTTGGCCAGCGCCGAACCATTATACGGCAAAGCCAGCCCAATGGCTTCCATCAAACAGTTCATCGAGTTGGCCGTAAACATCCCGGAGCAGGAGCCGCACGAGGGACAGGCAAAACGTTCCAGGGTCAGCAGGCGCTTCTCGTCGATTTTACCCGCCGAAAACGCGCCCACGCCTTCGAAGACCGAGATCAAGTCGAGCGTTTCGCCGTCGGGCGTCTTGCCCGCAGCCATCGGCCCGCCGGAGACGAAGATGGTCGGGATGTTGACGCGCATCGCGGCCAGCAACATGCCGGGGACGATTTTATCGCAGTTTGGGATGCAGACCATGGCATCGAAACGGTGCGCTTCGATCATGGTCTCCACGCAGTCGGCGATCAGTTCGCGCGAAGGCAGCGAATATTTCATGCCCAGGTGGCCCATGGCGATGCCGTCATCCACGCCGATGGTATTGAACTCGAACGGCACCCCGCCTGCCGCGCGCACGGCGTCCTTGACGATCTTGCCGAACTCGTTGAGATGGACGTGCCCCGGAACAATATCAACATGAGAATTAACGATGGCAATAAAGGGCTTGCCCATATCTTCTTCGGTGACGCCGGTGGCGCGCAACAGGGCGCGGTGCGGAGCCTTTTCGTAACCGACCTTGATCATATCGGAACGCATGGCTTTCTTTTGGTTTACGTTTAGCATGTTTTTTTCTCCTTTGATGGGTAAAGAAAGAGCCACCCCTGGGTTGGGCGGCTCTTTGGTGGTTTTTGCTTCTGTATTTCTACTCGGTAGATTTCTCTACTTGGCTTTCACCATGACCGTCGCAACCCGAAATTGGCTCTCAATAACGATGAGAACCGCAAGAAGTACGACGACAACGAGGACAAACAGGGTAAATGTGTTCATGGCTTATGGATGGTTTGGATTATATGCCTTTCCAGGCATGTGTCAAGAGGCGCGGCAATTCTGCTGATAGGGAATGGTTTTGCGGGGGAAAGCGGTGGGCGGGTGGTAGAATCATCCCATTGCCACGAAACGCATTCTCTGATTTCTTGAAAAGATGGTTGCAGGAGACTCGGCTCTCCTTATGGAGGTGTTATGAGTAAGATTACACACATTCAAATTGAAGGATACCGGCGCTTATTTTCCGTCTCGCTCGAAATGCGGGATTTGACCGTTATGATTGGCGCCAACGGCGTTGGTAAAACATCATTTTTGGATGTCTTCTCGTTGTTGGCAGCCTCAGCACGAGGGCAATTGTTGGAAAGAATCGGAGGCGGGCTGGAGGGAATACTAACCCGCAATAAAGCAGAGCACCTGGCAATCTCATTGGAAACCGATGTTCCGGGGTTTCAACCGCTTAAATACAATCTAAAGTTAAGCCCTGTGCGAGGGTCTTCTTATCAAATCAGCCTGGAAACTTTAACGCAACATAACAATCCCGACACCCCTGGACCTCAGAAATACATAGAATCGCACAGCTTAAACGTCAAATATTTCAATGTAAATACAGGACACTTGGAACCGCCCAACTGGGAGCACAATCCTTTCGAGACATCCCTCTCGCAAGTTCCCAAAATGTATCAACAATCCGAAAACCTAAGGAAGCAACTGGCATCCTGCGCGTTTTATGGCGCGCTGGATGTTTCTGCCAGAAGCCCTGTGCGCCTGCCGCAAGAGTTGCGCCCCGCCAAACTGCCGGGAGCAAACGGGGAAGATTTAATCTCGGCATTATACGATCTTAGAGAGACAGATCCCGATCGTTTTGAGATCGTGGAAGACACCCTTGCGGCAGCGTTTCCTGACTTCGAGAATTTAAACTTCCCCGCAGTGGCAGCGGGGAAATTATCGATGACGTGGAAGGACAAGAATTTTTCCAAGCCTATGTATGTGCATGAATTATCAGAAGGCACATTGCGTTTTCTTTGGCTGGTAACGCTTCTACAAAGCCGCGAATTGCCGGCCATCACGCTGATTGACGAGCCGGAAGTAAGTTTACATCCCGAATTGCTGATGCACCTGGCCGATATCATGCGGGAAGCATCCAAACGAACCCAGCTTATCGTGGCAACCCACTCCGACCGGTTGATCCGCTTTTTGAAACCGGAAGAAGTGTTGGTCGGCGATACACAAGATGGACTGATGACCGTCACCTGGGCCGACAAGCTCAACCTGGGGAAATGGCTGGCAGACTACAGCCTGGACGAGATTTGGGCAATGAACTTGGTCGGGGAAGGCCATGAAACATGAAGCAACCCATCTCCCACTCGTGCGCTGACGAAACACCCGAAGCCAGGGCTTGCCGGTTCCAGTCTTTAACCCTGGAAGAACGCGCCGATTGGTTGTGCGAATTCACCGATTTTGTGTTGGAAGTCAACCCAAAGATCATGGAGCAAAAGAATGCTCAACCGATTAAAGGACGTGTTCAGATTCTAAAAGCATAAAATTTATGCTGAATGAAGGAGCCATCGCAAGGGTGAAATTAACATGGGGGGAAACGTGAATGGGGTTACAATTACCTTGTGTTTTCGCAGTTTTGTCTTATATGATAGTACATAAAGTACTATTATCCTATGCCAACAGGTAGATAGCTATGACTTCATCCGTAGTAACAGAAACAGAAACTGTAATAAAGAAAATTCTGCCCTACTTACGGCGCAGAGAATACGACATAGAAAATGACTTGGATTTTGAAACACCAGTTAAGACAACAACTCGCTATACTTTGGGATATGCGGATATATTGGTAACTTTGGGCAAAACCAAGCCCACATTTGTAATTGAAGCAAAAAGATCATCACGTAGACTAACAGTTGAAGATCGAGATCAAGCTATTAATTATGGTAAAAGTTTAGGGGTTTTGTTTGCTGTCGTCACGAATGGCAGTGAAATTCAATGCTTTAATGTCTCTAACGGAGAACCTATCAAATGGAATGGGAAGTTAACACAAAAAATACCCACCAAATCTCAGCTATCTAAAGTCATGGCAGTGCTGAAAGCAAACACGGCAGCTACCACGATATCACTTACAGATGACGAGAGCTTGCCTTTTCGTCCAGGACTTCCCCTAAAGCAACTAAACGCACTTTTTGCACGCTGCCATAATGCCATCAGGAAAATTGAAAAAGATGAGGACAATGCCTTTGCAGACTTTTCCAAGTTGCTTTTTCTCAAACTATTAGAAGAAAAAGCTGATAATTCGGATTTTGTGCTTCCCTACTCTAATAGATTTTTTGAACTTGCAGACCGGCCCGATACAGAAAGCGACCAAGTCCAGACTTTAATAGTAGGCATGGTTGAAAAAATAAAGCACAAGACCTCTTTTGGAGAAGTTCTCGATGACCCACTCAAACTGAAAAACCCGAAAACATTTCAATATATCGTTCGCGAATTATCTCATGTATCATTTCAAGACTGCAATTTAGACTCCAAAGGAGCCGCTTTCGAGTATTTTGTTCGTGCCACTCTAAAAGGCAAAAAACTCGGTCAATATTTCACACCAAGACCCCTTATCGAATTAATGGCACATATCGTAGGGAAAGAGAAAGTTTTAAGCGCCTTACAATCAGGAAACTCTGTAAAAGTTTTGGACCCAGCCTGTGGTACTGGTGGTTTCTTGGTTTATTTAATGCAAGAAAACTTGCACGCATTGCAAGACAAACTTGAATCCAGAAAAATAATCAAGCGAACGCATGACGACCTCGCCGAAAAAGTTATGAGACAGGTGTTTTTTGGCTCGGATGCCAATAGCGGTGTTGCGTGCGCAGCAAAGATGAATATGATTATTGCAGGTGATGGACACACCAATATTCAACCTGAAGATAGTTTAGGCACCGCTGCAAAAAATTGGCACATGAGCCAGCCTGATTGCGATATTATTCTCACGAACCCGCCATTTGGCACATCCGAATCTGATTCACTCTCAAAAAATGATTTAAATCAATACCCACTTCAAATAACGAAAGGGCAATTGCTCTTTTTGCAAAAAATGGTTTTATGCACTGTTCCCGGAGGTGATATTTGCACAGTAATAGACGAAGGTGTTTTGAACACTAACTCAGCTAAACGGCTTCGCAAGTGGTTATTTGAAAAATGTGAGGTTGTGGCTATAGTTCGATTACCCGATGAAACATTCGAGCCTAACAAAATCAATGTCAAAGCAAGCGTTTTGTATCTGCGCCGCCGTGAACATGATGATATAGATTATGAAGACGACTACCCTGTTACGTTTTGTGATATTGAGTCATTGGGCTATACTGGTGCGGGCGATTCTATTAGGGATTTTGATACAAAACGTCTGATGAGTGAAATAGCAGGCCAACTATTAGAGAAACGCGGTATTAATCAGAACGGCTATAAATGGAGTGCTTTTAGCATTAACGCTCAAACTATCCTGACTGATGCTCCCTGCCGAATTGATTACAAATACTGGCAACCGGAGACCCGGCAAAAAATCGATGAACTTAGAAAAGCTGGTGGGCAAACCATTAAAGAATTGAATACCATTAAGACAAATAGAGGAGCAAGCCCACCCGCAGATTTGTATGTAGACGAAGGTGACGGATATGCACTTGTGGTTAAGGCAGGTTCAAGCATTTCCAAATATGGTGAACTTTTGACAGATGGCGATTACATTGAAAAAGACCTGTTTGACGGAATGACCAACTCTCATGTATTGGATGGCGACGTTCTGCTCTCTTCAACAGGTGACGGCACAATAGGTAAATGTTGCGTTTACCGTTCTGGTAAGCCTGCAATAGCAGATGGGCATGTTACTATTATTCGTCCAGACCCAACTAAAGTTTATCCTGAATATCTTTGCGATTATCTTCGTGTTGGCTTTGGGCATGCACAGATTGAAAGGCTTTTTACTGGCTCAACAGGACTTGTCGAACTAACAAAAGACCATGTGGACTCCGTAGTGGTCAATTTGCTATCTGGAGTTGAAGAACAAAAAACTCTATCCCAAAAACTAAGAGAGAATGAACAAACGTACATCAAAGATACGGGGCAATCTGAAGCAGCGTTGCGAAATGCCCGAAATATTTTCGCCGAAGCATAAGCCTATTTATACGGTCAATGCATCCCACTCAACCACATTCGCCTGACCACATTACTCTCCGTTTGTGGCAAGTGATGTTGAGCCTATCTATTACCCACAAGTTGGGGTTGTTCATTGAGGATGATACGCCAAGTGGCGGCCAAATCCTGAAGTCGCTGCCAGCCGCGCCAAATAGCTGTAACGCC